>JAFMCK010000201.1 GCA_017857825.1 Rhodospirillales bacterium | reverse complement strand
GCTCGGCAGTACAGCTTACGCCGGCAGCGGCCATTCGCATGAGCAAGTCGCACAGTCCGAAAATAAAGTGTCGATTGGCGCAACAAAACTCAATGAAACGTTGACCATGTTGTCCGGCGTTGGGGGATTTTCCGGCGGCAACGTGATCGTCTCCAGCGGTCCGGACGGGATGCTTATCATCGACGATAAGTTGGACTCTATGACCGATAAACTGATCGCGGCGTTGGACAAGATCGGCGACAGTAAGAACCTACGTTTTATCGTCAACACGCACTGGCATTTTGATCATGCCGGCGGCAACAAGGAACTGGGCAACACCGCCACCATCGTCGCGCATACCAATGTGCGTGAACGCATGTCGACGGAACAAAAGATTGATGCCTTTGAAATGGTGATCCCGCCTAGCCCAAAAAGCGCGCTCCCGGTCATTACCTATGACGATAGTGTGACGATCCACTTCAACGGTGAAGAAATTGAACTGTTTCACTATCCATCCAGCCATACAGATACGGACAGTGTGGTTTATTTTTCAAGGTCCAATGTGCTTCATACAGGCGATCTGTTTTTCAACGGTCTCTTTCCGTTCATCGATATCCAGAACGGTGGCGACGTTGAAACCATGGCCGACAGCATCGCGGATATGGTCGAGCGTTTCCCGGCCGATGCGACCATCGTGCCCGGCCACGGACCGTTGGCGAAGATGAAAGACCTGAAGGCCTTTCATCGCATGCTGACGGACACCACAGCCTTGGTCGTCAAAATGGTCGAAGACGGCATGAGCCTTGAACAAGCGCAGGCAGCGGGTCTTCCGAAAAAATGGGATGGCTGGACATGGATGATCGACAAGCCGACATGGATTGCCATCATTTATAACAGCCTGACAAAATAATGCGACGGGCGGTCAGCCCGTCACCAGCCTTTTGAGAACCTGAAGCGCTGCGGCCACATTTTCTTGGCCGTGGCGTTTTACCAATCGCTCACGCCCTTTGTCCGATGACAAAACCTTGCGCAAGCTAGACAGTAACCCATCCATAAAACGACGAAACGCGGGCTCGGCCAATTCCCATCGCTGCTCACCTTCCGACATCGTGCTGTCGATCGGCGCTAAATTGGAATTCACGATGGTCAAAAACCAATTCATACGGCGGTCGTAGTCTTTGAACTGGGCAGCGATCAGCACTTGTGCGTCTAAACTCACCGTCAGTGCATCGCGTTCCACGTAGAACATTTCCCAATCAAAACTGTCGTCGCCGCTATCTTCCCGCAACCGTGCGATAATACTCCGGCAGCGCTCTTGATGACTGCTGACCACATCCGGCCCCAACAGCATGTCCACAGCAATAAAAAAGCCCGGCAGCATCCGGCGGCTCGGCGATTTCCGGCTCGGTTGTTCTTTGAAATGACTCGAGATCGCCTTTACCAACAAACGATAGAACGGATCATCACGTTCTTGATCAAACTGCATCCGCTCGCGCGCGTCGGCATAATCGACGAATGCGGATTCCAACTGTTTTTGCATATCTTTCGCTTTGGCCGCGAATTCGACCTGCATGGCGTCAAGGTCTTGGATCGACAACATGCCGCCTTTGGCGTGCGCGGCCGCCTTCATTTGATCAACCATCGAGCCGACCGTACCCACAGCCAACGCGTGACTGACCTCTTTTGCCGAAGCGGGGTTTTTCACCGCATAGGGTGCCGATTGTTTAGGCTTCGCTGCAGGTTTCGCCTGTTCAGCAGGTTTGGGTGAAGGTGCCGCAGGCGCAACTGTTGATTTGGGCGCAGGCTTTGGGACGGCTTTTGGCTGAGCGTGCACCGCCCCTGCAACACCGCCGCTTTCAATTAACGGTTTGCCTTTTTCATCAAAGTTGATGATTTCTGCACGTCGCACAGGTTTTGCCCGGTCACCGTACATCAAAACTTCAGAGCTTTTTGGCGGTTTGACCGTAATATGCCGAATCATACGTTGCTGTTAGAGTGGACTGGATTCTACAGCGGGTTTAGCCAAAAGAACACCATCTAGATTGCTTATCGATACCTTGATCCCAGTGCGATATGGTGCCAATTGACACATACAGCCCTGCCCGCCTAGGGTCCGCCGTCCTTAACAAAAAAGAATGCCGTATGACCGACCGCCTTTCCATTGCCATCGCGCAGATCAATCCGACCGTCGGTGACATTGCCGGCAACGTCGCGTTGATCGAAAAATATGTGACCGACGCCGGGGCACTGGGCGCCGACTTGGTGGTAACGACGGAACTCGCGGTCTCCGGCTACCCGCCCGAAGATTTAGTGTTGAAGCCCGGCTTCCAAGATTGCATTGAAATTGCCGTCACCGAACTGGCCAAATCGTTGCACGACAAAAACCTGCCCGCGGCCTTGATTGGCTCACCTTGGCGACAAGACGGAAAATTGTATAACGCAGCACTTCTGTTGGACGGCGGCACGATTAAGCACGCGCGCCTTAAGCACGAGTTGCCGAATTACGGCGTATTCGACGAAAAACGCGTGTTTGAACCAGGCCCCCTACCCGGCCCCATCCCCTTCAAAGGCGTACGGCTTGGTGTGATGGTCTGCGAAGACTTATGGTTTCCCGACGTTGCCGAGTGCTTGCAGGAATCCGGCGCGGAGATGCTGATCTCGTTGAACGGCTCGCCGTTTGATGTGGACAAGGTCGATGTCAGGCTCAACATCGCGATTGAGCGGGTAAGCGAGACCAAACTGGCGTCGTTTTACGTCAATCAAGTCGGCGGCCAGGACGAGCTTGTCTTCGATGGTGGCTCGTTCGTCGTCAACCCGGACTATACGATGGTGGTGCGCGCACCATTTTGGACTGAAGCCCTGATGATAACGGAGTGGCACCGCAGCGCCGATGGCTGGGTCTGCGCAACCGGCCACGTACAACCGAGCCTAAGCCGGGAAGAAAACATTTACTCGGCGATGATCCTGGGCCTACGCGATTACGTGACGAAAAATGGCTTCCCGGGCATCGTGATCGGGCTTTCCGGCGGCATCGACAGTGCGCTTTCCGCAGCTGTCGCCGTCGACGCGTTGGGCGCGGACAAAGTCTTAGCGGTGATGATGCCATCGCCGTATACCTCTGCAGACAGTCTGGAAGACGCTGCGGCAGGTGCAAAAATGCTGGGCATCCGCCTTGAGCAGGTTAACATCGGACCAGCCATGAACGCGTTCGACACCATGCTGGCGCCCCTGTTCGAAAGCCGCGAACCCGACATTACCGAAGAGAACATTCAGGCCCGCGCGCGTGGGCTCACGCTGATGGCCTTGTCGAACAAGCTTGGCCACATGGTGCTGACCACCGGCAATAAATCGGAGATGTCGGTCGGCTATGCGACGCTCTATGGCGACATGTGCGGCGGCTTTTCGGTGCTGAAGGACGTCTACAAAACCACCGTATTCGCATTGTCACGCTGGCGTAATGCAAATTACCCGCTGAGTGCACTCGGCCCGGACGGCATGGCAATGCCGGAACGCGTCATCACCAAACCGCCATCCGCAGAACTGCGCCCCGATCAAAAGGACGAAGACTCTCTGCCGGCCTATGATGATTTAGATGCCATGCTGCAGGCGATGATTGAAGGCGAGCGCTCAGTCGACGATATCGTCAAACTCGGCTACGACGTGGACACCGTCAAAAGGATTTGGCGCTTGCTGGACCGCGCCGAATATAAACGCCGCCAAGCACCGCCCGGCGTCAAAATCACCGGTCGCGCGTTCGGCAAAGATCGCCGCTATCCGATCACCAACGGGTTTACGAAACAGATTTAATGCCAAACCAAAACACCAATCCGATTCATATCCACGATACCCTTAGCCGCGAAAAACGCCGGTTTGAGCCGATTGATCCTGCGAATGTGCGCATCTATGTATGCGGGCCGACGGTCTATGACCTCGCCCATATCGGCAACGCGCGGCCGATTGTCGTATTCGATGTGATGGTGCGCTTATTGCGGCTGGTGTATGGCGCGGATCATGTCACCTATGTACGTAACGTCACCGATATCGACGATAAAATTAACGCCCGCGCGCATGAACGCGGCATCACCATCCGCGATCTGACCAACGATACCTTGAACGTGTTTCATAGCGACATCGAAGCCCTGAACGCGTTGCCGCCAGATATCGAACCCCGCGCCACCGAATATATCCTGCCGATGCAGGACATGATCCAAGTTCTGATCGACAAGGGGAATGCCTACGAAAAAGACGGACATGTGTTGTTTAACGTCCCGTCCATGTCCGAGTACGGAAAATTATCACGGCGTAAACGCGACGAGCTGATCGCCGGCGCCCGGGTCGAGGTCGCACCCTACAAAAAAGACCCTGCCGATTTTGTGCTATGGAAGCCGTCTGATCCCGCCAAAGGCGAGCCAGGCTGGGACAGTCCCTGGGGCTATGGACGTCCGGGCTGGCACATCGAATGCTCGGCGATGAGCCGGGCACATTTAGGTGAGGTTTTCGATATCCACGGTGGCGGTCTCGATCTGATCTTCCCGCATCACGAAAACGAAATTGCACAATCGCGCTGCGCCCACGACGCACCGACCATGGCCAACTATTGGATGCATAACGGCTATTTGATGGCCGAAGGCGAGAAGATGTCGAAGTCGCTCGGCAACTTTTACACGGTCAACGAACTGTTGCAGGAATTTCCAGGTGAAGCGATCCGCTTGTTGCTGCTGAAGACCCATTACCGCCAACCGCTGGATTTCACCAAGGACGGCTTGGTTGAAGCGAAGCGAGAGTTGGATAAATTATACCGAGCATTACAGGTTTTTGATGAAGCAAGCGCACGAATGCCGGAATTCTCAGAACGGGCAGCAAAAGATAATCATATAGATGAGAAGTTTATCGATTATCTCTGCAATGATTTGAACACTCCTCAGGCCATCGCAGACTTGCACATGATGGCAAATACTGCATTTCACAATGATAAAGGCTCGGATGAGGGTCTGATTTTAATGGCCCATGAACTGCGCCAATCTGGTGACTTGTTGGGACTACTAAAAATGAACCCCGAAGACTGGTTTAAGTGGCTGCCCGCCGGTGCCGCTGAAGGCCTGTCGGATGACGACATTGATGCAAAAATTGCAGCGCGGACTGAAGCCCGTAAGAACAAGGATTTTGCCGCGTCCGATACGACCCGTGACGAATTGCAGGCGGCCGGTATCGTGCTTGAAGACGGGCCCAGCGGCACCACCTGGCGCCGCGGTTAGAAACCCACCTCAGCCGAACGCCCGATAGCGTCGATTGATCTCATCTTCCGTAAGATCCGAGGTGATTTCCGACAGACGGTCGGCCTGGGCACGAGTCCGGAGTGGACCAACCCAGGCAATATCGGAATGGGGCAGCGGCGCCGGGTCCAGCGCAAGCTTAGGCGCGTAATCCGCAAACATCTGTATCACCCCCTCAAAAGCCATCACCTCCAGCTCTTGGAATTTAGCGCCGGGAGGCACGTCAAAACGCCGAACCTCGACAATCGGGCCGCTATCAACCCTGGACTGCATCTCGTGCAAGGTCACACCGAACGAGGTCGCACCCTCATAGATTGCAAAGCCAGCGACACAGCTGCCCGGATATTCTGGCGGTCCCGGGTGGAAGTTGTATGCGGGCCCATCCAAGGCGTCCAGAACGTCGGCGGGCACAATCAGGCCACTCATCACCGCAATCATCCGCGCGCCCACAACGCCATTTTCGACTGCGCCCTTGAGCGCAGCCGCATCCGCAGCCCAAACGATTTCAAGCGCTGGCGCGTGATGATTTAAAATTGCCGTCAAATGCGGCGCTTCAATTTCACCCGTCAGAAGGATTAATTTTGGGGCTGACATAGATAAGCTCGAAGTATTCATATTTTTACCCATTCGAC
>JAFMCK010000200.1 GCA_017857825.1 Rhodospirillales bacterium | reverse complement strand
ATCTAAATGCCCCGGCAGCCCAAAGCCGATGATCGCCATAATTCGGCCGCCGTTTTCAGCAATGTCGGCGGTCTGCCCGGTCAGCGTCAAAATCGTCTCGCCGAACAAGGCCACGGTGACGCAAATCACGCCTAAAATCGATGCGTAGGATAAAGACCGCCGCCACACCGGCCCGCATTCTTCGGAATGCCCGCGCCCATAGGCATTGGCGCTCAACACCAAGGTGCCCATGATCATGCCCAAAGATGTGATCATCATCGGCATTACCAGCCCGACGCCGATGGCCAAATAGGCCAATTCCTCGGCATCGTAGTGCCCGGTCATGATGGTGTCGGCCATCACCAAAAACAAAAAACCAGACCGCGATACGACAATCGGCGCCGCCAACCGCACAAGCTCGCCGCTATGGCGTTTTAAGCGGCCACGAATGCCCTCGGTCGCCAGCCTTGTCTTGATGGGTGGGACGGATCTTTCCATACACGTCTTAGACATGAAAATCCCCAAGGTGTCACTGCAACGCACCGTCAACGGGATGCATGAAAATCATTCAGAACGTTTTTATATGGCGGCATTGGCAGCTAAAGTTCTGAAATGTCCAAACCCACACCAATGAACGACACACGCGCCGGTATTTTTTGGATGGTTACGACCATGTTGATGTTCGTATCCATGGATACGTGCGCGAAATATTTGGTCGCTCACTATCCGACCATGCAGGTCGTGTGGGCGCGATATTTTTTTCAAGTCGTCATTTTAGTGATCGTTTTAGCACCACGCCTACCGGTGTTGATCAAAACCCAAAGCCTAAAGTTTCAATTGATGCGGTCGATCTTTCTATTGGGCGCAACACTGTGCTTTTTTACCGGGCTCAGTACCATTCAGGTCGCCGAAGCCAGCGCGGTGATGTTTACCGCCCCGTTGATGGTGACGGCCTTAGCGCCACTGGTGTTGAGAGAAAAAGTCGGGATTCGCCGATATGGCTCGGTTGTCGTCGGTTTTATCGGCGCATTGATCATTATCCGCCCAGGTCAAGACGCCCTCGACGTGGGGGCTTTTTGGGTATTGGCGGCGGCGGCATGCTATGCCTGCTATCAACTCAGCACCCGCGCACTGAGCCAGCAAGATTCAGTGCTGACAACCCTGTTCTACAGTGCCCTGCTCGGGGCCATCGTCATGAGCGCCATCGTCCCGTTCGAGTTTCAAGCACCGACGCCGTTAGACTGGTCGGTGATGGCGCTTGCAGGCCTTTTCGGGACCCTTGGTCATTTCTGCATGATTAAAGCATTCACTGTGGCCGAAGCATCCAGGCTGGCGCCTTACAGCTATACGAACCTGCTATGGGCGACGCTGATCGGCTTTGTCCTGTTCGGCACGCTCCCCGATCTCTGGACCTATGTTGGGGCCGCCGTGATCATCGCATCCGGGCTCTATATTCTACATCGCGAGCGGCAAAAGCGTCCCACATAACGCCATAATTTATCCCACAAAATGCCTAATCTGACAATTCCGTCAGGGTCCCGTCAGGTTCAAACCTTACAAAGTTGCCGAATCGTCGATACCGACGGTATGACTTTGAATTAACGTAAGGTTTCACTGTGTTTTTAAGCCGTTTTCTTCTCGCCATCTGTTTGACCATCATCTCCACGACAGGGGTGAAAGCTGCGTGTGCGCCGTTCCCGACAAGCAAGTACTTGGGCGCCTATAGCCACGCGCAGATCAAAGACTATGTCGAGACTCAGCAGAATGGCAACTGGTCCTCGTACCTGTCGCTTTTGCAAGAAAACCTGCAACGCTTACAGGACATGAACCTATCTGGTGAAGGCGCGGTTTTGCGCGTCAAAGGCTCACCGACACGGCTGAGCGCTAACCAGCTAACTCGGTTTATCTACGTTTCGCAGCAATGGCTTGAAGTGGCTCAGTGCCTTTCGGCAGAAGCTGCGGCCCCGCAAACCGCGCTCAGCATTGACGACTTATCGAATTTTGCCACCGCTGCCGGCGGTGACATCGCGGTCCTCCGCGACAGCCTCGAATCCAGCGATACACCGAAAACTTCAGAAAACGCCAAAGTTACGCCCCGCTCTGATGACCGTCTGGTCACGTATCTTGCCGCGCAAAAAAAACCGGAAGATCCGCAAGTCTCAAACGTGACGACCATGGAACTCTCGATGCGGATTGAAACCGTCTGCAACAGTGGCTACACGTCATTCAAGGTCGTCAACAACGGGGCCACATGGCCAGACGTTGGTACCTTTTCGATGTTCCGATTGGATGGTGACACTAAGCAGCTGATCAGCGCGCGCCGTTTGACCATGAATGCGAACGACAAAAAAACGTTTTCGATCACGCCAACGCAGAACCGTACTGGGCGCGTCGGCATCTCGATCGAGCCGTCATGGTACGAACGTCCGTTCACCATGGACGCTGCGGCAAGCTGCAGCAATTAAACTAAATTCGTTTTATTGAGGCGCGCGCTGGTCGATTTCTTCCAGCAAGGCTTCCAGTTCCGGATCTGACACCCCGATCTTTTGCATTTCCTCGATCGTGCCCGCCAGATAATCGCGGCAGCTTCCGTATTTGCCGCAGGCACCAGCCATCACCTCGGCCATATGGCCGCGCGGCAGCGGACCTGCGTAATGCGGATGATCACGATTCACGACGAACGTCAGCGCGGCAACGCGGCCATGCTCCTCAGTATCGACGGACAGCCACACGGCTTTATAGACGCCGCTGCCCATCTCACGTTCCCATAGGCGCTCCCACGCCGCTTCCACATCGTCTTCGATAAGCCGAAACGCCAGGCCTCTGCAGCCGCCGGCACAGCCTTCCAGGCATAGGCCCAGTCCCGGGCGATCCGGGGTGCCGCGGGCGCGCGTCGTCCAGATGTGAAACTTCCGATCATAGCCGCTGATCATACCAGCCACTTTGGCGTCATACTCGAAACACGGATTCCACATCAGCGAACCGAATCCGAACACCCACATCGGCTCACCCTTTGGGCGCGTGGCGCGGGCTTCAAGTTGCGTGCGCTTTTTCTCTTCGGGTGAGAGCGCAATGAATTCCATGCGCCCGGGCAAGTTCGATATCTGGTCCATGCTTATATTATCTGCTCGCGGGTTTTCATGAATTGCAGGTCCGGATAATCCTCAGCCGCTTTGTTCAAGTGCCACGCGTTGCGCGCCAAAAACACAGGTTCTCCGTCATGATCGACGCCGATTGAAGAACGATTCCCATCTAAGAATCTCTTCACGTTCGCAGCCTCCCCGCCAATCCATCGTGCCGTCATCAAATCGGTCTGCTCAAACCGCACGGGAATATCATATTCGGTTCGAATGCGATCTGCCATCACTTCAAATTGAAGGGTACCCACGGCACCGACGATCCAGTCCGAGCCAATACTGGGCTTTATCACCCGAGCAGCGCCTTCTTCGGCAAGTTGCTGCAAGGCGCGGCCCAGATGCTTGGCTTTCAACGGGTCGTCCGGACGGACCTTTTGCAGCATTTCCGGTGCGAAGCTCGGGATGCCGGTAAAGTGCAGGCTCTCGCCCTCGGTCAGCACATCACCGATTCGCAAGTTGCCATGGTTTGGAATCCCCATGATGTCACCGGCGAACGCCTCCTCGGCAAGTTCGCGGTCACGTGCTAAAAACAACACGGCGTTATGCACGTTCAATGATTTTCCGGACCGAACCTGCTTCAGTTTCATGCCCCGCTTAAAACGACCCGAGCAAATCCGTACAAAGGCGATTCGGTCACGGTGCTTTGGGTCCATATTGGCCTGAATTTTAAACACCACGCTGGAAAACTTATCTTCAGTCGGCTGGACGATGCGTTCCTTGGCGTTTTGCGGGCGCGGCGACGGTGCACGTTTCACCAAGCCGTCCAGCAATTCCCGCACACCGAACGCATTCACCGCACTGCCGAAATACACCGGCGTCATGGAACCGTTGGCGAACGCTTCTTCATCCAGCGGCGGACACAGTCCACGCACCATTTCGACTTCTTCGCGCAACTTCTTGACGGCGTAATCGGGCAGTAATTCATCGAGCTTTGGATCGTCTAGGCCGTTGCACGGCTCGCCCATCTCGGGCATTTCGCCTTTGGTGCGTGACGTCAGAATCAAGCTGTCATTCAACAGGTCATAGCAGCCCAGAAAATCCCGGCCCATGCCAATCGGCCAACTGGCCGGCGTCACGTCGAGGGCCAACGCCTGCTCGATCTCGTCCAACAGATCGAACGGATCGCGGGCCTCACGGTCCATCTTGTTGATAAACGTCGTAATCGGCACATTCCGGAGTCGGCAGACCTCGAACAACTTTTGCGTCTGACTTTGAATACCGCGCGCCGCATCGATCACCATCACCGCACTGTCGACAGCGGTTAGCGTACGGTAGGTGTCTTCGGAAAAATCTTCGTGGCCCGGGGTATCCAAAAGGTTGAATGTGCAGTCTGCATACTCATAGGTCATCACCGACGAGGCGACCGAGATCCCCCGCTCGCGCTCGACCTTCATCCAGTCGGAATGCGCACGCCGTTGTTCCCCCCTCGCCTTCACGGCGCCGGCCAACTGAATGGCACCGCCGAACAGCAAAAGCTTCTCAGTCAGGGTCGTTTTACCGGCGTCTGGGTGTGCGATGATGGCAAACGTGCGTCGTGACGCGATTTCGCGTTCTAGATCAGTCATAGAATCTCCGAATTAGATAGCGGCAATGTAGTCATTACCCCCGGAAATTCCAGGAAAATAGGGAGGAACAGATTAAATTGAATTGGGTTTTATGAGCCTTGCGGCCTGGGAGTGCCTCTTCCCCTACCCGATCCGATGATCCGCCTTGATCACCACTTCGCGTTGCGGGAACGGAATGACGAAGCCGTTTTCCATCAACGCTTGATAGATCATGTACAACAAGTCGCCGCCAACGCGGTTCTTGCCGTCATCGATATCTTCCATCCAGAACTCGATCAGGATTTCGATGCCGTTTGCGTTGAACGCCTGGATCTCGGCATCGGGGCGCTCTTCGATCGGATAGTCCTCACCACTGAGCACGCGCGGGTGCGAGGAAACGACGTCACGGAGCAACGGAAACAGCTTATCCAAGTCTGAGCCATAGGCGACTTCGAGGACAATCGGATAGCGTTGCTTTTTGTTGTTGTGGGTCCAGTTGGTAAATGCCGTGGTGATGAACCGCTCGTTCGGCACCATGATGTCTTTGCCGTCATAGGTCTCCAGGGTCGCCGACCGCATCGTCAATTCCCGAAGCGTCCCGGCGCGACCGTCCTCAAGCTCGATGTAGTCGCCGATGGCAATCGAACGGTCGAGCAGAATAATAATGCCGGAAATAAAGTTCGATGCGATCTGCTGCAGGCCGAAACCGAGGCCGACACCTATTGCGCCGCCGAACACCACCAACGCCGTCAGATCGATCCCCGCGACCTGCAAGATCATCAGAGCAATCAGCACGAACAACCCGATCTGGAACGACTTTAGCGCCAGTTCTTTGGTGGTCCCGGTCAGGGTTTCCCGCCGACGGATAAAATCAGATCCGGTCTGATTCGAAAATCGCCCGATCCAAAACAAGATCGCACCGAAAATGATCGTGCGTGCCGCCGCATACAACGTGAAATCGATGTTACCGATATCGAATGATACGTGCTCCAACACGTTGACCAAATCGTCGAGCAACCCGACGGCATAAATGATGATCAGCGGCGACATCACGAACAACGTGAAGTATTTCATCGCGTGGCTGGTCGCGATCCGCGTCGCAATGATGTACGCCAAAGTCAGAAAGTTAAAACCCTGCACCAACTGGATCAGCCATTGCTGATCGAAAAACTCGTGCATGATCGCAACGGCGACGCCCAGCAACATCGCGCTCAGCGCCGGGAAGATCAGATCGCGCAGCGGGTACGTGAGGCTGC
>JAFMCK010000199.1 GCA_017857825.1 Rhodospirillales bacterium | reverse complement strand
TATCGCAATGGTCAGATCCGTCATCAATTTTGACGGACGCGATGCAAGCGCCGACCGGATATATAAGTGACAAAGGCGATTGGAATGCATCTTCAGGCGACATCATGGATTACCTTCAAAGCTTAGATGTCGCGACGTATTTGCCGGACGACTTAATGGTGAAAACCGACCGTGCGAGCATGTCAGTCGGCCTTGAAGCCCGTATGCCATTTCTTGACGTGAACGTATTGTCTGCGGCGTCGCGGGTGAGCCATGTGGCGCGATATAAAGCAGGGCGGGGCAAAGGCATTCTTCGAACATTGCTCAGCGACTATGTTTCCGATGACATCATCAATCGTCCGAAGCAGGGGTTTTCGGCGCCAATCGCGTCATGGCTTAGGGGCGAACTTCGTGAATGGGCTGGCGATCTTTTGCATGATGTGCGGATGCGCGACGACGGTTTTTTCCGCCCGCAACTGATTAAACGCATGTGGCATGAGCATTGTAATGGTGTTCGCGATTGGTCATCTGCACTTTGGACGATATTGATGTTCCAGCAGTGGCGTCGTTCCGATAATTGCGGATGAAGACTGGAATGGTCCAAAGTCGTTTCACTGAACGTGTCGCGTCCGAACGATGGGCAGCACATTTTTATCTGATTGCGGCCCTGCCGATGGCCTACGTCGCATACAAAGGGGTCGTTCCCTTGAGTGTCGCAACAGCACTTGCGGCGGCTTTTTTTTTGCGTTGGAACCTCGTATCAAAAATTTTGTCTAACGCAAACTATCTCGCCTATCTGATTGCGTTGTTTATGTTTGTGCTTGCCATCGCCGGCATCGCAACGGAATCGTTCCAGCCAAATATCACGAGGGTCATTCAATTGTCCGGTATCTTCGTGGTATTATACTGTATTGGTATCTTGGCCGGTGCGGCGGGGCCTGAACACTTGCACGCCCGTGGAATCGCCGTCGCGGGCGGCATTCTTATTGCTGCCGCGCTTTTTTTTGTCATGCCATTACTCCCTCTGGGGTTATGGACTGTGACTGAGAGCGGTCGATTTGCAAACGAGTCGCCCTACAGTGCGGCATTAGCAGTGTTTTTGGTGCCTGCGGCGGTTTTAGTGTGGCGCTATTTGTCGAAAATGTTGGCCGCGGGCATTTTGGTTGTCGCTTCGGCTCAAATACTCTTGGTAGATAGTGACGTCTGCAAACTTGCCGCCGTGATAAGCATCGGGGTTCTGCTCATTGCCAGGCTTTCGCCTTTTTTCGTGCTCGCCGGGTTCATTGTCTCGGCGATTATTTTCGGATTGAGCCTGATGTACGGTTGTTTTGCGGGGCAAACAGTTTTTGATGTTTTTCTTCATGGATTTATCAATGAGCTATTCGGAAACGATATCTCCGTCATACATCGCTTCTATGTGTACGATTTTACAAACCGTGCCATCTGTAGTTCGCCAATATTTGGGCTCGGCGTTGGCGGCATATTAGAATATCCGGGTTATGACTTTTTTATTGAAGATATTCAGCGATATCTTCTTCCGCGGCACCCACATAATGGCTGGTTGCATGTATGGGTAGCTGCGGGGGTGGGGGGCTGGTTGGCGGCCGTCGCGCTTATGTCGGGGTTGTTTTATTGGTCGGCCAAGCGACAAGGTGATCCTTGGTTGCGCGCGGCAATGATGGCAGGGATCGCAGCTTGGATCGTAGTTCAGCAGATTTCATATAGCGTTTGGTCAGCATGGTGGTTATCTTTTCTCGCCATCGCAATCGCGATCACTTTTTATACGCCTCAGCCAATAACGATCAACAATGCCAAATAAAAAATTAATAATTATTACATCAGATGATTGGTATTTTCTTTCGCATCGGCTGCCTGTGGCAGAAGCGGGGAGGCGCGCGGGCTTCGAAACTATTGTTGTGACGGGGCCAGGGAAACGTAGCCATGATGTTTGGGCAATGGGATATCGGCACGTTGTTTTGCACGATATCGACCGCACACGTGGCGGCTTTTTTCGCCGCCTAAAGGGCATAAGAGCTATCGCACGGTTTTTGCGAGAAGAGCAACCTGCGATCGTCTTCGCTGTGTCCCTCCGGTTCGGGTTGATGTCGAAAATTGCGAGCAGGTTTGCGTTCAAATGTCCCTTTATCATTTTGATGCCCGGTTTGGGGTTTTTGTACTCAAGTGAGAGGTTTCTAGCGAAAATCGCATTACCGGTTTTGAACATCTTGATGCGTTGGATGTTTTCGGATGGTTCGACGGATATCGTTGTTCAAAACAAGGATAACATGCTGTTTTTCCGGCAGCAGTTAAAGATACCGATCGATCGCGTACACATGATAAGAGGCTCAGGCGTCCGACTTCATAACCTTGCCATTGATTTACCGGACAAAAAACGACCAGTAATTACGCTCGCAGGACGTATGCTATGGTCGAAAGGTGTGCGCGAGTTTGTTGAAGCCGCGAAAATATTACGAAAACAGGGGCGAGAAGTGCGAATGGTACTGGTGGGGGTGCCTGACGCCGCCAATCCAGATCACGTCTCAATAGAACATTTATCGGATTGGAAAAGCCAAGGAACCGTTGAGTGGTGGGGGTTTTGCGACAATATGAATGAAGTTTGGCAGTCGACGTCCATTGCGGTTTTTCCGACATGGTATGGCGAGGGGATTCCGAAGGCTTTATTGGAGGCTGCATCGTTTGCGCGACCAGTTGTCGCATCGGACGTTGCGGGGTGTCGCGACGTGGTCGTCGATCGGATAAATGGTATAATAATAAAGCCGAAGTCTGCCGAGGCATTGGCAGGTGCAATTTCGACATACTTAGACGATGCGGATATGGCGACGAAGTTCGGGTTGTCACTTCAATCGATCTTGAAGGACACTTACGATGAAGCGTCGATTACTGAGGAAACGGCTACTCTGTTTCAAGCGGTGTTATGCCGCGAGAAATTGGACACTAAATGATGATGACAAAGACAACTGTCCTGATTAACGTCCTTCATGCTAAATCGGGCGGTGCCGTCACCCATATTCAAAATATCCTTCCAGTTTTATCCAGAGATGAGCGTTTGCAAATCTATGTTTATGCTCATGAATCGCAGCGGCATTTGAATTTGCATGAATGTGCAGAAGTCTTTTATTCCACATGGCGCGCCGGATTTTTCCGTACGCTCGTTTGCGAACAGCTCTTTGTGCCGCGATACGCGCATATTATTGGCGCTAACGTAACGTTTTCGCCCGCAAATTACGGACCAATTTTTGCGCCCGGCTCAGTGATACTGCTGCGGAACGCGCTTTCTGTCGGGCTTATTGAGCGACGCCCACTTAAGGTTCTGTATTGGGGGGCTTTGTTTTTAATGACCGCGTTGTCATCTCTCAGGGCGCGACAGGTCATCGCCGTTTCAAAATATGCCAGTAAACAAGTTGGTGGACTGATCGCCAGCCTTATCGAAAGTAAGTTATCGATTGTGCCGCATGGTGTCGCTGAATGTTTCCTCGAAGCCGGCAAAAAAGTAACGCCAATCGATAGTAAGAAAAGCCCTGACCTCTTGGTAGTCTCCGATATTTATGTGCAGAAAAATCTCCATACTCTGCTCGATGCGCTCGTTCTTTTGAAACGTGACAAGCCGGACGTTCATTTGTCGATTGCTGGAGAGCGGATCGATGAAAGTTATGCTGCACGGATTGACGCTCAAATCGCAAATGAAGGACTGACTGAAAACGTTTGTTTCGTTGGTCGGAAATCGCCCGAGGAACTAGTGGCACTCTATACGACGTGCAAAGTTTTTGTATTTCCATCGACCGTCGAAACTTTTGGCAACCCTCTCGTCGAAGCGATGGCCTGTGGGGCCGCGATAGCATGTGCACATAGCGCCGCGTTGCCTGAAGTGGCTGAAGATGCGGTTGCTTATTTCGACCCCCACGATAAGCAAGCGATAGCGCATGTTATTGGAAATCTGCTTAACGACCCGGTCTCGCGCGCGGCGTATGCTGCTCGAGCACTAGAGCAAGCAAAGCAATACTCTTGGCCCATGACGGCAATGCGGACGGCAACTGTCCTCGTCAACGCATCGCGTTCTGTAGATGTTTAAAAAATTTCATATTTTGCGTGAACATAGAGTTCGATTGAGGGCAATGTTTTATAAAATTTGAGTTTTTCCGACAAATCATGTTAGCCTCTTGCTGCATTGCAAAAATAAATGCGTGTCAAAGAATACACGCGCAAGCAACCGATGGTTCAAAAAGGGGTCGCAATCCGAACATTGCACAAGAGCCCCATGGGTCCATATTGGTGGTTGGAAGCAAAAAATGGTCAAGCCGATAACGGCTGACAAAAAGACGTAAACAGGGATGGCGCAGGGTGGTATGACGGATAACAATGAACCGCTAGTTAAATTCGATAGTGTGCAAAAAAGTTACGACGGCGAAACGCTCGTCGTAAAAGACCTAAACTTAGATGTGGCAAAGGGTGAGTTTCTCACCATGCTTGGCCCGTCTGGTTCGGGCAAAACAACGTGCCTTATGATGCTGGCAGGTTTTGAGCCGGCAACGCATGGCGAGATTTATCTGAACAACAGTCCGATCAACAACGTGCCGCCGCACAAGCGCGGCATCGGCATGGTGTTCCAGAACTACGCGTTGTTCCCGCACATGTCGGTCGCGGAAAACCTCGCGTTTCCGCTGCAAGTGCGAAAAGTCGACAAAAGCGAAACCGAAGCCAAAGTGAAGCGCGCCCTAGAAATGGTGCAACTTGGCGAGTTCGGTAATCGCCGCCCCGCGCAGCTTTCCGGTGGTCAGCAACAACGTGTCGCCGTGGCCCGCGCATTGGTGTTCGATCCCGTGCTGGTCCTGATGGACGAGCCGCTCGGCGCACTCGACAAGCAATTGCGCGAGCAGATGCAGTACGAAATTAAGCACATCCACGAAAGCTTGGGCGTGACCGTCGTCTACGTGACGCACGATCAGTCCGAAGCGCTGACGATGTCGAACCGTGTTGCCGTCTTCAACGACGGTGTGATCCAACAGTTGGCGCCGCCGGACGAACTTTACGAACGCCCGGACAATGCGTTCGTTGCGCAGTTCATCGGCGAGAACAACACGCTGGTCGGGACCATCAAAGAGGTCAGTGGCGACACTGTCACCGTCGATGTGAACGGCTCCATGATCAAGGCGACGAATATCTGCAAAGGTAAAGTCGGCGACCAAACGACGTTGTCGATCCGACCTGAGCGTGTCGCCACCAACCCGTCAAACGCGGGCGATTATCAAAACAACTTTAAAGCCAAGATCGAAGAGCTGATTTATTTGGGCGACCACATCCGCACGCGTGCGTCGGTCTGTGGCGATGATGAGTTCGTCGTCAAGATTGCCAACACGTCTGCGCTGGCCGCAATTAAGGTCGGTACTGAGGTCTCGTTCGGCTGGAAAGCAGAGGATTGCCGGGCGCTCGATGCATAATCGACCCCGGGAACGCGCGGCGGCTAAACGCCGCTGTGTGCCCACTTCGGGGGGGCAAAAGGTCGTCAATTCGACCGCCCCGATCTTTCACTAAGTAATGGTAACACAGGGAGTTTGTTACGAATGACACTCAAATTGAAAATGACGACGTTCGCCGCGGCAGGCGCACTCGTCCTGGGTGCGATGGCAGCAACGCCGGCTTCGGCCGCCGATAGCTTGACCGTCGTTTCTTGGGGTGGTGCTTACACCAAGTCGCAAGTCGAAGCGTATCACAAGCCGTTCACTAAAAAGACCGGCATCAACATCCTGTCCGAGAACTACTCGGGTGGTTTGGCTGAAGTGAAGGCGCAGGTCGAAGCCGGCAGCGTGAAGTGGGACGTCGTTGACGTTGAGCTTTCCGATGCCGTACGCGGTTGCGACGAAGGCCTGCTTGAGCGCATTGATCCGTCGATCTTGCCGCCCGGTGCAGATGGCACCCCGGCCGAG
>JAFMCK010000198.1 GCA_017857825.1 Rhodospirillales bacterium | reverse complement strand
GGCTGCAGACCCCGCAAGGCCGTGCATCATGCCAACCAGCAAGGTGCGGATCGGCAGGCGTTCGGGGTGTTCGTGTTCATGCCGGGCCGGATCATGGCGGGCGGCTTCGTCACGGTGCGCATGGGCGTGAACGTGCACGGTGCCGTCGGCGTGGCGATGCAAATGAAAGTGCACCCGTTCCCGCCAAAGGCGATACAAGACATGCCCTCCAAGCCCGATCAGCATCACGCCGACCATTCCTTCGAGCGCACCCGCCAAAGCATCATTGATGGTAAAGCCCAAGAGAACCGCTGCGCCGGCGAACAACATCAACGTTAAGGTGTGGCCCAGCCCCCAGATTGCGCCATGGCGCATGATGTTGCCGATACCACGGCGCCGTGAAGCGATGGCCGCAACGGCAGCGACATGATCGGCTTCCAGCGCGTGCTGCATGCCAATCAACAAGCCGAGAAATAAAATCGAGATCGTCACTTACTTCTGCCTCCTGATCACCGTTTAGCGCTTTCGGGGATCGGCCCATCCGGGACCAAACCATTCGTCAAATCTATGCCGGGCATGCCGAGTGTGCTTTGCGGCACCAACAATGACCAACCATGCGTAACAGGCACGCGGGCGCGAGCGTACTGCGTTCCCACGGGACCCGCACCCAAAATCTGCGCGCCTTTGTATTTCCGCAACAACGCCGCGAAGACCGTCGCCGTCCCGTCGGCATCGGCAGTTAGAATAATACTGATCGACAACGCCGACACAGTGCGGCGCGGCTTCAACACAACCCAATCCACGCTGCGTCCGCTGGGATACGTGACCTGAAACGCCCTGCCCTGCGCACCGATAAATGCCGCTGCCAACCGGCGCATGGAATCCAAAGACTCGCCGGGAGAAACATCACGAAGGTCGAGCATCACCTTGGTCGGCGGCGGCGCAATTGCGTCGATGGCATCGACCAAAGCACCGACATCAAACCGGGTAAAGCGTAAATAGAGCGTGCCGTCGTCCATTGTTTCGACGGCCGTCAATGCCGGCAGCGATCTGCGCCAAGCGCGGGTCTTTGGCGACAGGTCAGCAGACTCAGCATCAACCGACGGCACCAAAATCGCCCCAGCGCCAATTTGTCCTTGGATGAACTTCGCGACACACAGCGCATCTCCGTCACACGCAGGTCCGAGCACAGAAGGTTCTGGCACTTTGTGGCCGAGCGCCTGGATCGCGACGATCATACGATCGGTTGCATCGTCCGCATGCGCGGCAGCTGGTATGCCGAGCATCAGCGCCGTCAGCGCATACAAGACCCGTGAGAATAAATGACCCATCATAAAACGACCCTGTCGTTGCCGACGACCTGTTGTCAATATACCCCTGATACCCCACCTTTGCAGAGTGCGCAGAAACTGGCGCGCTGACCGATATTGCGAGACGACATGCCGCCTTCTGCACCAGCCGATGATACATCCGCAAAAACGACGCTGAACGCGTCCCATGTGACCGTGATCTTGGTGGCGCATGGCTCGACCCGCCGACCGGATGCCGCCGCCGCTGTCTGCCGCCATGCCGAGAACATCCGAAAGCGCGGAATATTTGCCGATGTGGATGCCGCGTTCCTGATGGGCGGGCGCAATGCCGACGAGGCCGCTGCGACGGTGAAAACAGATACCGTCATTTTGGTGCCGTTCATGATGACCGACGGCTATCTAGCCGGGCGCGCCGAAGGCCTTTTACGGGACGGCCTCAAAGCCCATGGGCGCACGGCAACGGTGCGGACATCCGATGCGGTCGGCACACACCCGGGGATCGCCAGCCTGGCCGCGGATATTGGCCTGAAGGTTCTGACCGAACGTGGATTGAGCGCAAAAGCAGCAACATTGATCACTGTCGCCCACGGGTCGCTCCGTTATCCTTATTCGCACATCGCGGCAAAAGCGCAGACAGATGTGATCACAGCTGAGAACCAATTTAAAGTAGTGCGCCTCGCGTTACTTGAAGAGCCCCCGCATCTTGATGCCGTGCTCGCTGGCACAGATGGGCCGGCTGCCGTGGTCGGCTTGTTTGCCGCCCCCGGTGGGCACGCGCTTGACGATGTCGGCAACGCGATTGCGGCAAGCGGTCGCGACGACCTTTTTGACGGTGGCCCCGTAGGTTTGAGTGACGGTATGGCAGACATCGCCATCGCCCGTGCGCGCGAAGTCATCCATGCAGCTGAACATTAAATCAAACGCGATCCACATACGACAAAGGCCCCGACAATGTCGGAGCCTTGGTCATAAATTCTGTGGCTTTTAAGTGCTGTCGACTTATGCCGCAGCACCCTCGCGCCACGCCGCCGTGCCTTTGCAGGATGGGCAGACACGCTCACCATAATGATGCGACATAAACTTTTCGCCACACATTAGGCAGGGACGTTTTTTGTGTTGTTCGGGACGGTCAGACGTCGGCTTTTTGTTATCGGAGCTGCGAGATGCCATTAAGCTGCCTCCTGCATCACTTCCGAACCGGCCACCGCATCAGCACGCGCCAAAAAGCGGGAACTCAGGGCAAGAAGCTCTGTCGCTTCATTCAGGCGCGAGACACGATCAACTTCGGTCGACGACCCCGTGTCCAACAGCTCAGCCGCGCTCTCCGCGAGAAACTTAACTAAATCAAGGCGTTGCATCGTTATTCCTCCAAAAGCATCGTTTTATTATGCATCCTGTCCTTAACACAGACGTCACCAAAAAGCAATAAAAAATGCTGCAGTGCAGCAAATCCGATTGCGACCGACTGGCGGCGCGTAATGGTTGGGCTGAACAATTAAGTTTCGCGAGCGAAACCTCTGCACTTCCCTCAAGATAGGAACACTCTCTCAAAATGTAAGTGCAGTATTTCACAAAAGCATAAGATTGTCCACTTTTTTGGTACGCATATTCGGTCGAAATCGGTCCAACGCGGGGAGCAAGCAGTACAAAATATAGACACTTGCACAATTTTTAATCACACACGATGCACAAACAAACAGATTATTCACCTATTTCTAAAACTTAAACACCTGGAATCTAATCACATTTACAAGCCAATGGAATCTGGCATGATCCCTGCTGTTCGCGTAACTGCGGATGTGAGCATCCAAGGGGCCGAAAAGGGTCTCCGTATCATTGGCCAAACAGCGCCGCATGAAAAATAAGAGAGAACAGGCGGAAATGAAAAAAATCGAGGCGATTATCAAACCGTTTAAACTCGACGAAGTTAAAGAAGCACTTCACGAGGTCGGCCTTCAGGGCATCACAGTGTTAGAAGCAAAAGGCTTTGGTCGTCAAAAGGGCCATACCGAATTGTACCGCGGCGCCGAATATGTCGTTGATTTCCTGCCCAAGGTGAAAATTGAAATCGTTGTCGAAGACAGTATGCTTGAGCGCGCCATCGAGGCGATTCAGCAAGCTGCACAAACCGGTCGCATCGGCGACGGCAAAATCTTTATTACGCCCGTTGAAGAGGCAATCCGTGTTCGCACAGGTGAACGCGGCAACGACGCCATCTAGTCATAGTCGGCGTCCCCCACCAACCCATCCACGATAAAAAACCGAGTTAGGAAGGAAGGACTACAAAATGTCATTGGACCTCAAAACGCCGAGCGATGTTGTCAAATACGTCAAAGATAACGATATCGGCTTCATCGACCTGCGCTTCACCGATCCGCGCGGCAAGTGGCAGCACTTGACCATGGTATCGAGCTTTGTCGAAGAAGAGACCTTTGAAGACGGCATCATGTTCGACGGTTCGTCGATTGCCGGCTGGAAAGCGATCAACGAATCCGACATGGCGCTGATCCCTGACGCATCTACGGCCGTTATGGACCCGTTCGCAGCTCAACCCATGTTGATTTTGAACTGCGACATCATCGAGCCGACCAATGGTCAGCCGTATGAGCGCGATCCCCGCTCGGTTGCCAAGAAAGCTGAAGCTTACTTGGGCTCGACCGGCATCGGTGACACCGCATACTTCGGTGCCGAGCCGGAATTCTTCATTTTCGACGACGTGCGCTATAAAGTCGAAATGAACGAAAGCTCATATAGCTTCTCGTCTGAAGAAGGTCCGTACGTCACCGGCACCATCTTCGAAGAAGGAAACCTGGCACACCGTCCGGGCGTTAAGGGCGGCTACTTCCCGGTCCCACCGGTCGACAAAGCACATGACATTCGTGCCGAGATGGTTGCTGTGATGCAGGAAATGGGCCTGTCCATGGACAAGCATCACCACGAAGTTGCACCGTCGCAGCACGAACTGGGCATGGAATTCTCGACCCTGGTGCGCGCTGCCGACAACGTGCAGATTTATAAGTACTGCACGCAGATGGTCGCTGCCACGTACGGCAAAACCGCAACCTTCATGCCGAAGCCGGTTGCCGGCGACAACGGTTCGGGGATGCACACCCACCAGTCGATCTGGAAAGACGGTAAGCCGACGTTCGCAGGTTCCGGTTATGCCGATCTGTCCGACACGGCGCTGTACTATATCGGCGGTATCATCAAGCACGCGAAGGCCATCAATGCCTTCACCAACCCGTCGACGAACTCCTACAAGCGTTTGATCCCAGGCTTTGAAGCCCCTGTGTTGTTGGCCTATTCGGCCCGCAACCGCTCGGCTTCTTGTCGTATTCCGTTTGCCGGTTCGCCAAAGGGCAAGCGCGTCGAAGTTCGCTTCCCGGACGCCGTCGCCAACCCGTACCTGGCGTTCTCGGCGATGATGATGGCCGGCCTCGACGGCATTCAGAACAAGATCCATCCTGGCGATGCCATGGACAAAGACTTGTACGACCTGCCACCGGAAGAGTTGGCCGACGTGCCGACGGTTGCCGGCTCGCTTCGCGAAGCTATGCAATCACTTGATGCCGACCGCGAGTTCCTAACCAAAGGCGACGTCTTCACGGATGATCAGATCAATGGCTACATGGATCTGAAGTGGGAGGAGATCTACAACTTCGAACACGCCCCACATCCGATCGAATTCATGATGTACTACTCTTCCTAACGCGGCCTCGGGGCTTCGGCCTCACCGTGGGGACCCCCGCCAGCAATGGCGGGGGTCTTTTTTTTGATATGTTCAGAAAATCATGCTTAGCGTACGAGTAATTCAGCCGACGTCCCGCCATTCGCGTCGAGGTCGCCGAACGGAAGAAGGCGGACGGCCGTACAACTGAGAAAACACCTGATTGAAGCGGCGTACGCTGCCGAAGCCCGCCTGAAAGGCGACCTGCGTGATCGGCAGGTCACTTTCATCAAGCAGGCGCTTGGCCCGCTGCAGACGTACCGTCCGCGCAACCTGCCCAGGTGTGGCGCCAACGTGACGCGCAAAAAGTCGTGACAGATGCCGTGGGCCCACACCGAGCCGCATCGCAAGATCATCCACACGGCCACTGTCGAGTGCGCCCTCTTCAATCAAACACAAAGCCCGCGAGACTGTCGCCTGGGTGCCGTTCCAAGCCGGCGAGAACGGTGCGGTTTCCGGTCGGCACCGCAAACAAGGCCGATAGCCTGCCTGTTCCGCAGCCGCTGCGGTCGGATAGAAACCGACATTCCTGGTGAGCGGCTGTTTTACCGGACAGACGGGGCGGCAATAAATCATCGTCGTCCGTACGGCGGTAAAAAACAGACCATCATACGCCGGATCGCGGCGGAGCCTTGCAGCATTACATGTGTCAAAGGTGAGCATGGTGTGCGCAAGTATACCCAACACCAAGCCATTGACGAGCCGGCCAAGGTGATGAGGTCCGAAAACCGCCAGCCATTCGCAGTTAGCGGAAGTATCTACGCGGACCTCAATTCAAATTCCGGAATTACAAAATGCGTATGACATCCCGCGACTGGCTTCTGCTTCTCCTGCTCTCCGTGCTTTGGGGCGGCTCGTTCTTTTTTGCCGCAATTGCCGTCAAAGAACTGCCGCCATTCACCGTTGTCATCC
>JAFMCK010000197.1 GCA_017857825.1 Rhodospirillales bacterium | reverse complement strand
CGTCTGCGACTTCGGCGCGCACCCGCTCTGCGACGTCGGGCGCAGCTGCCGCGATATAGAATGCCCACGTCAGCACACTGGCCGTGGTCTCGTGACCGGCCAGAAAGAACACGCCCAGCTGATCGATCAATTCGTCGCGGCTAAACGCCTCGCCGGTGTCTGGATCGCGGGCGTCGATCACGGCACGGGCGAGGTTGGAGTCCGACGCCCCTTGTTCGGCGCATGCATCGATCAAATGGCCCAACTGGGTGCGGATGCGTTCGCAAGCGTCGAGCACAACATCCGGCTGGGTCACCTCGCTCCACGCCTTGCCGAAAATCAGCCGCGACAATTTCACGTTCGATACCGAACGTTCGAACACCGAAAAACTCTCGAACACATCGCGTGCGACGCTCGACTGCAAACTCGCCGAAAAAACGGTGCGGCAGATGATGTCTGCGGTCAGATGGCTCATGGAAAAGTCGAGCGAGAACGGTTCCGACGTGTCGGCCAACTCGCTGAGCTCCCCCAGATACGAATCCACCGCCGCCTGCATCGCTTGGAACGCATTGCCGATCCGCATAAATGAAAAAGCGGGCTCGACCATTTTGCGTTGGCGCTGCCAAACCGGCCCGTCCGAGGTGAACAACGAATCCCCGACCAAAGGAGCAAGTGCGCCTTTCATCAGGTCGTTCTTTGGGAACAAATCCAACGCATCGGTCATGATGTGCTTGGTCAAATCAGGTTTGTTGACGATGACGATCTGGCGGCGGGAATAGCCGAGCGGGCCGACGTCGACCTCGTACGCATCCTTCGGCAGCAAGCTGAGCAGGTCACCGTCGCCGTTGGCAATGCAGCGCAGCAGCCCGCCCAGCGGCGACAAGGGCTTGGGGCTTGGCGGGTGATAAAGATCGTCGGTCGTCGTCATCGGCATCCATCGTCGCTATATCAAAATCAAAGCAAAGAAATTCTGTACACGCTCGCACATCTTAGGAATACTTAATCCATGTCGATTGTGCACGCCTTCGAAGCGCTCGTCATTGCGCATATGACCACCGGGTCCGTTGGGATCGTCAGCGTGTGGTTTCCGATCCTGACGAAAAAGGGCAGCCTTTTGCACCGCCGGGCCGGGCGAATCTTTGTGATATCAATGCTCGCGACGGGTACGTTTGCCATCGGCATCAGCCTTTGCACCCTGACCGCCCCGATTGCGACACACCAACATTTGGTGGACCACCCCGAGTTTGGCGATGCGGAAACCATTCGCACCGTGTTCGGATGGATGATGCTGTATCTCGCGTTCCTGACCATTAATTTGGCTTGGTACGGCTGGCGCTGCGTCAAAACCAAGAACGACCGCGCGGCCAACCGGCGGTCGGAAAACCTGCTGTCGCAAGCGATCTTGCTGGTGCTGACGATCAACTGTTTGGTGCACGGGTGGGCGATTCAACAGCCGTTGGTGATCGGCATTTCGTTCGTAGGCCTCGCCACCGTCGCCACCAACATGTGGTTTTTGTATAAGCCGAACGCCCAAAAAATGGACTGGCTGCAAGAACACATCAAAGGCTTGGTCGGCGCCGGGATTTCCGTCTACACAGCTTTTTTCGCCTTCGGCGCGCTGCGCTTTATCCCCGAAGCCGCGCTGACCCCGTTCTTGTGGGCGATCCCCCTGGTGACCGGGCTCAGCATCATCTTTTATCAGCAGTTTCAAGTGCGCCGAAAGTTCATGCCGCGCGCGGGCTAGCCTGCGTTATTTTTTAAAATGCGCCGGATCGGGTGCGATGTCGTCGAGGATTTTTGCGGACGACAGCACGCCCGGCACACCAGCTCCCGGGTGCGTACCGGCACCGACCAGGAAAAGGTTTTCCAGCTCTTCGCTTTTGTTGTGCGGACGGAACCAGGCGCTTTGGAACAACTGCGGCTCTAAGGCGAACGCAGCCCCGTTGACAGACAGCAATCGGCTTTCGAATTCTTTTGGGGTGGTAAAGAACGAGGTCGTCAACGCATCGCCCAAGCCCAGCATCACGGTTTCTTCGAGGCGGTCTTGGATCGCTTGGCGGTAACGCTCCCCTTCCGCGTCCCAGTCCACGCCGCCGCCCAAGTGCGGCACCGGTGACAGCACGTAAAACGAGTCGTGACCTTCAGGCGCCAAGGCCGGATCGCTGGCCGTCGGGCGGTGCAGGTAAAGACTGAAATCCGCCGAAAGCTTTTTGTGCTTAAAGATATCCTTCAACAGCCCTTCGTAGCGCGGGCCTAGCAGGATCATGTGATGATAGACATCTTCGAACCGCTTATCGGTGCCGAAGTACCAAACAAACAAGCCCATCGAAAAGCGTTTGTTGTCGACCTTCGCCGGCGACCAGCGTTTCGGCTTGTGATCGCCCATCAAGTGTTTGTAAGTCCAACTTGCGTCCGCGTTCGAGACCACGACGTCGGCGGCTAGCTCTTCGCCGTTGAGCAATGTGACACCGGTCGCACGGCCATTTGCACTGGTGATCTTTGCGACCTCGGCATCGTAGCGAATCTGGCCGCCGGTGCCGGCGATCAGGTCGACCAAGCCATCGACCAGCGCGCCCATGCCGCCCATCGCATAGTGCACCCCGTATTTCCGCTCCAGATGCGCGATCAGGCAATAGTACGCCGTCGTCGTCAGCGGATTGCCGCCGATCAGTAGCGGATGAAAACTGAACACCACCCGTAACGCCGGGTCTTTGAAATAATCACAAACCGTGTTGTAGACGGTCCGGTAGCCGCCCAGCTTGATCAGGTCCGGCGCTGACTTCAGCGTGAACATCAAACTGTGGAACGGCACCGCCGCCAATTCATGAAACGCAACCTGATAAATCTTGGCGCTGACTTTCTGAAACCGGTCGAAGCCATCGACATCACCCGGGTTAAACTTGGCGACTTCACGGCGCATGTCGTCGGGATCACCATTGTAGCTAAACTCGCGCCCATCATCGAAGAGAAGTTTATAAAACGGGTCCATCGCCTTCAGCTCGACATAGTCAGACAGTTTTTTGCCGCAAAGCGCCCAAAGTTCTTCGAATAAGAACGGTGCCGTGACGATGGTCGGTCCGGCGTCAAAGGTGTAGCCGTCGCGATGGTGCACGTATGCCCGTCCGCCCGGCGCGTCCAGTCGCTCCAACACGGTGACGCGGTAGCCTCGCACGCCGAGCCGAACCGCCGCCCCAAGCCCGCCAAAGCCAGAACCGATCACCACTGCATGCGGGCGGGTATCTGGGTCTGTATTGTTGGTATTCGGCGCGCTCGGAGAAATGTCATTCATGGTTTCGAAAGCCTACTTGGAACGAGAGGTTTGCGGCAAGCCGCACCAACAATACGACGTGTTTGTCATTTGGTGATCGGGTCATAGAAATCAAATATAAGTTTGGCAATATCGGCCGGTTGTTCCTCGTGCGCCAGATGCCCAAGTCCCTGCATTTCATGGAGCTCCGAATCCGCCACCAAGGCCTGCGCGCGTTTGCCGTCAGATGGCGGAATCATCCGATCATTAGACGCCGTGACCAGCAACAGCTTCGGTTTCAATTCCGGTAGCTGCCGCGCCAAACCCTGCAGGTCCCAATTTGCCATCATCCCGAGCGCCGACCCCGTATGCCCGGCAGAACGCGCCAAGATCGTATAATATTTCAACCCATCCGCATCGAGTTGAGAGCCGGTGCGGCCCATCAAATCGCTCACCACGGATGCTTTTTTCGCTCGCCACGAAAAGAAGCGTGGCACCAGCGGGTTGAGCGCCAATAGCTTGGCGGTCGGCGAAAATAATTTGCCGGCGGCACCTTGCAATTTCAAAAGCGCGCCGGCCAAGCTGATCACCCCCGCAGGTGCAGCACCGCCATCGAGACACAGCCGCGCCGCAATCGCAGCGCCCGCGGAATGGCCGACGATCAACACAGGTGATACGTTCAAAGTCTCCAATAATTTGCCGACCGCCATCGCCATGCCCTGCATCGACAACTGCAGCATTGGCGCTTGCGAGGTAAAACCGTGCCCCGGCAAATCCACAGCAACTACCCTTAAGCTTTCAGCCAACATCGGCATCAAGCTGCGCCAGGAATGGGTCGATGCACCGGTGCCGTGCAGCATCAGCACAACCGGTGCGTCTTCGGGACCCATCGATTGCACGTGCCACCTTAACCCTGCCGCATGCACGAAGGTGCTGGCCTCACGATTTGGCCAGTCGGCGCCGTCCACATTGAAATCCAGCAATCTCGACATCCGCACGTTCCCTAGCGCTGTCCAGCGGTCACGGCGCCGACAGCATCCGAGAGGGTTTCCGAATTGGCGCGCGGCAAAGGCAGATAAAGGGCGTCCATCTTTGCCGCTAGATCGCGCCCATCGGCCTGCGGTCTGGGGGACGTATCGACAATCACCGCCAGCCGCCCATCTATGCGCAGTAACTGCGCGGCATCCAAGGCATCGGCCTCGGCGGCGTCACGGCCGCCTTCACCGCTGCGTGCCACGTTCGCACGACCGTCGGTCATGAAAACGATCACCGGCGTTTGGCCCCGACGCGCGCAACCTTCGGCCAGGGCCCGCGCCTGATCGATACCGAGCGCCAACGGCGTGCCACCGCCCCCAGGCAGGCCGGCCAGGGATCGTTTTGCGCGCACCAGAGAGCGGGTCGGCGGTAAAATCACGTCTGCAGCCTTGCCCCGAAACGCAATCAACGCCACTTGGTCGCGGCGCACGTAGCATTCGTTAAGCAGCAATTCGACCGCCCCCTTCACCTCGGCCAGGCGGTTCAACGCTTGCGAACCGGACGCATCGACGACAAAAATCGTCGTTGTTTCAGCGCGTTCCTTGGTACGCGTCACGCGGAAATCTTCACGCCGGACTTCGACACGGGTGCTGTCTTTATTGGCACGCCGCAAGCGCTGCCACGGCGCTGCTGCGCGCAACGTTTCGATCACATTGATGCGCTCACCCCTGGATGGATCGCCAGATCGCACACCCGCCGGGCGCCCGCGTTTGGTACCGACTTTCAGCGCCCCTGATTTCCCCTGTGCACCGCCGCGTTGACGCATCATCGCGGCGGCTTTCATCTTCGCCAACAAGTTCGGCGGGATCGCAGCTTGCGCGGCTTCAAGAACCACATCTTCGAGTGCGCGGTCGATTTCATCCTGGGTCGGTGGCGGGATGTCGTCGTCGCCCTGATCCTCGGACGGCTCAGATTCTTGTGACTCTCGCTCCTGTGGCTCTGGCGGCTGCTCTTCTTCAGGCGGCGCGGCCTGCGGGGCGATGGTGGCACGGGGGGCCAACACCAGACGCGCGGCTTGGATCGCATCGTCGCGCTCGACGGTACTGCGTCCTTCGAGCGCCGCATGAAGGCGCGCTGCCGTCACCGCCAACAACATCGGGCGCAACGAGAGCACACCGAGCCCGAGTGAGACCTCGGCGAGAACCTGCATCATCTCGCCATCAATCGTGACGCGGTGCATTACCTCGCGTACGTCACGGATTTCCTCGCGGGTCGGGGCAGAGACGCCGACCTCGCTGACCGGGATGCCGTCCAGATCAATCATGAACGCGAGCCGGTCCAACAAGGCACTGGGCGGCTGTTCGTCTGCATCCAGGCCTTCGTCCAGTGCAACAACGCCGAAACGAGCCTGGCAAACGTCGCTCAAACCATCTCGGGCGACCTGCACCTCGCCCCGGTCCAGTGCCTGCGCTAAATGAGCCGCGGTCTCGGTCTGCATCCGCTCGGCCATCGCACAAAGGGCGACGTGACCATCCAATTCACTAAGCAAACCACGTTCGGCCACCGGGCGTCCGGCCTCAAGCGTCGCCGCAAGGTCGAGTCCGCCCAACAACCTGCCCGGCGTCACGTTAAGCGGGACACGGCGGACCTGAACATCCGCCGGCAACATATCTGACAGTAACGCCAACCATTCGTCGCGCACCGGCCCTGGTAGGCTGCGCAACCGAATGCCGCCCAA
>JAFMCK010000196.1 GCA_017857825.1 Rhodospirillales bacterium | reverse complement strand
TTCGCAAGCGTACGCGGTTCGAGCGGTATCGAAACCATCGGCCTTGGCGTTATCGGCGGTGGGTGGCTTGGCATTTTTGGCATGTTCACGCTGCACGCACACCGCGGACGCGGACGGGCCAAGCAATTGATGACAACACTTGCCGCCTGGGCGCTTGCACGTGGTGCCTTCGGCATCTATTTGCAGGTGGAAGACCACAACGACGGTGCGCGGCGTTTATACGAACGGCTTGGCTTCAAGTGCGTCTACGGCTATCACTACCGAACCCTTTGGACCTGACGTGACCGATAATTCCAACACCAATACCGCCACCAGTGATTTCGGCAACTTTGTGCAGACGTTCCAGATCGAAGATCTTGATGTTCGCGGCAGATTGGTCCGCATAGAAGACAGCTTTTGGGAAGCCGTGCAGGCGCATGACTATCCGCCGCTGCTGACTCGCCTGATCGGCGAGACGATGGTGCTAGCCACGGTTCTCGGTACCGCACTCAAATTTGACGGTATCTTCACCCTGCAAGTCCAAGGTGACGGCCCGGTCAGCCTGTTGATCGCCGACGTCACATCTGACGGCGCACTTCGTGCCTGTGCGAAGCTCCGCGAGGGAACTGAACTTCCTGAAGTCGGCCCGGGCGAGGTTTCTATTCCACAGCTGTTGGGCGCGGGCCACATGGCAATGACCGTCGATCAAGGCCCAGATATGGAGCGTTACCAAGGGATTACCGAAATCAACGGCGCCACCTTAGCCGAATGCGCACAGAACTACTTTCGCCAATCCGAACAGCTGGATACGGCGATTGCCATCGTCTCCGGCCTGGATAACAAGGCCGGAAAGCCGCGGGCAGCCGGATTGATGGTGCAACGCTTGCCCGGCGCCGCAGACGGCGACAATGAACAAGAAGCCTGGCGCCGCGCCGTCGTGTTGATGAGTTCCATCCGCGCCGATGAATTACTGGACGACAAGCTCAGCGCATCAAAGATTTTGTATCGATTATATCACGAAGACGGGGTGCGCTTGTTCGATCAACGCATCGTGCACCATGAATGCCGTTGCTCAGAAGAGCGTGTACGCCGTACCATTTTGTCGTTCCCGAAAGACGAAGTGATGGACATGATGGAAGATGGTCAAATATCCGTCACTTGCGAGTTCTGCGGAAACGACTACGTTTATTACGAAGCTGGCCTAGAGGCGATGTATCACGAAATCGCCATGCACCCCACCGACACCTGATCGGAGACACATATGACCCGCCTCAATCTTTCGCGCACCATTGCTGCATTCACGTTGATCGCCCTCGCTGTCAGCGGCTGCGCATCACCGCCAGCGCCAAAATTTCCTGAGCTCCGCTTCACGCATTTGCCGAAGATTACGCTGGATGTCGCGTCCATTGAGATTGTTGATAACTTCCAGCCGGCAGGCGTTGCACACATCGAAAATCGCATGCCGGTGTCGCCGGAAACAGCACTTCGAAATTGGGCCCAAGACCGACTGCAAGCCGGTGGAGTTTCAGGGGTCGCGAAGTTCATTATCAATAGTGCGGCGGTAACAGAGACCAAACTCACCAAAAAAGGCGGAATTACCGGCGCCTTCACCACGCAGCAATCGCACCGCTACGATGCGGATCTGCGCGTTGAGCTTCGCCTTGAGGGTGTGCCCCGCGTTTCAAAAGCATATGCCGAGGCCAATGTGACACGCTCGCAAACACTCGGTGAGGATGCCTCCATCAATGTACGCGAGCAGATGTGGTTTGACCTGACGGAATCACTGATGAAGGACTACGATCCTTTGATGTCGGCATCGATCCGCACGCACCTAAGTGATCTTGTGCGCTGAGTGGGCGCTGAAAACGGACTAAGACCTCAACCGTCGGCGAACTCCGGCGGAATCTCTTGCGCCATATTGATATCCAATTCGAAGCCGGTCTCTGACTTTACCAACGTGCGGGCTTTCGCGACATGACGTTTGCCGCGTGCAAGCTCGCGCCAGATCGAGATAGCAAACGGCATTAAATTCGGATCCGCGATAGCCCGCAATGAATGCATCCAAACCTGCATACCTAACGCGTCATGTGGCCGCTTTGACTTGATCAAAGCGTTTACGGCATTCGCAACACTGTGCTGATACATCGGCTCGGCCTGAACCAGCGCCGTCAAATCACGCATGTCCGTGCCTTCGTTGATCAATGCATTGCGCTGATGGGCGACAATCGCCAGTACTAAGCCGATGCTCTCGTTATCCAATTGACGCAAGTGCGCGAGATGTTTTTCAGCTTCTTTGCGATAACGTCGACTGGCCCAGCCACCCATCATCGATTGGACGAGTCCCGGCATCGATTATGGTCTCCAGAAATTACGGCTGAGCATGACGATAACCGTAAACAGCTCCAGCCGACCCAACAGCATCCCGGCTGCCATCAGCCATTTTGCGGCATCGGGAAAATCGACGAAATTGCCGCTGGGGCCCGCAATAGGACCGAGCGCCGGGCCGACGTTGGCAATCGATGTCGCAGCACTTGAAAACGCAGTCAAGAAATCGAGGCCGAGCATGCTCAAGCCCAACGCCAACACGGTGAACGTCAGAAACCACACGAAGAAAAATGATAGCACGGAAATAATAATCTCTTCAGAGATTGGTCGGCGGTTAAAGTAGGGAATGAACACACCGTGTGGCTGCAACAAGTGCTGCACCTGGGTGCGGGCGGCGGCATACAACACCTGAAAACGGAACACCTTAATCCCGCACGTCGTCGACCCCGCGCACCCGCCGATGAACATGATGAAAAAGAATATCATCGGCGAGAACGTGCCCCACACGCCATAGTCATCCGATGCATACCCGGTCCCGGTGATCACCGAAACGATGTTAAAGGTGGCAAGACGCAACGCATCCAGCGGATCACGCCCAAGTTCCAGCACCAGCCAAGTTGTGGTCACCAGCACAACACAGCCAACGAACGTCAAGAACCACTGCACTTGGCTATCGGAGATAATTGCCCCCATGTTGCCCTGAAGCGTACGCAGGTAAAGAATAAACGGGAGTGCACCCAACACCATGCCGGCCGCCGCGATGTAATCAATCGCCGTAGAGCGAAAATACGCCATCGAGGCATCGTGGGTCGAAAAGCCGCCCGTCGCGATGGTCGTCATCGCGTGGGCGACGGCATCAAAGCCGTCCATCCCGGCCGCCCAATAAAGGACTGCCCAAATGCCGGTCAAGCCGACATAAATCACACCGATGGCAGACGCAATCTGCGCCGCACGCGGCATCGCTTTATCGGATTGATCGGAGCTTTCCATACGGAACAACTGCATACCACCGACCTGCAGCATCGGTAACACGGCGATTCCCATCACAATGATACCAATGCCGCCCAGCCATTGCAGCAACGACCGCCACAGCAACAAACCAGGCGGTGCATCATCCAATCCGATGATCACGGTCGACCCGGTGGTAGTGATACCTGACATCGCCTCAAAAAACGCGTCAGTGAAGCTCATCTCAAGTTCAGAAAAAGCGAATGGCAAGGCTGCAAACAAGGTCAGACCGAACCAACTCGCGGTGGTCACCAGAAAGCCATCACGGATGGTAAGGCGCATGCCGCGGGCACGGGTCGTCAGCGCCATCGTCGCACCGACAAAAAAGGTCGTCCCGGCGGCGGCTGCAAAGACCTGCCAATCCGGATGACCGAGCGCAAAATCGACAATCGCCGGCACACACATGACCAACGCCAATGTCGCAAGCAGCACACCGACTGTAAAAATGGCCGGACGAAAGTCCATCAATCCCCCGAAACGTGGTCATACCGCGCGAAACCATGGCGGTTTCACCGTCACTTGCGACACTCAAGCGCGCTGGCCCCAAACGGTCAAGCGGCTTGGCCGATAATAACAAATTCGGCAGATCAGCTTAGGAAAAATTTCCGCCGGAATGATCAACCATCGAGAGGAATTCACGCCGCGTCGACGGATCATCCCGGAACGCACCCAACATCCGGCTGGTGACCAAACTGACACCGTGCTTATGAACACCGCGCATGGTCATGCACTGATGCGCAGCCTCGATAATCACAGCCACGCCTCGGGGCTCCAGCACGTCATCAATGGTGTTGGCGATTTGTGACGTCATTTTTTCTTGGATCTGCATACGTTTTGCGAATGCATCAACGACCCGCGCCAGTTTAGAAATCCCGACAACACGCCGATCCGGTAGGTAGGCGACATGCGCCCGTCCGATAAACGGCACCATGTGATGTTCGCAATGGCTTTCGAAGCGGATATCTTTGAGCAGCACGATCTCGTCATACCCGTCCGTTTCCTCGAACGTTTTTTCGAGGTAGGCGCGCGGATCGATATCGTAACCTTTGTAAAATTCCTCATATGCACGCGCGACGCGGGCCGGGGTATCTAACAAACCCTCGCGATCGGGGTTGTCGCCAGCCCAGCGGATCAATGTGCGCACAGCACCTTCCGCATCTTCGCGGCTCGGCTTTTTGCCGACCGGCACGGATACGACTTGATTAGACGCAGAATCTATCTCGTCAGAGACAGTGCTTCGGGGTTTTTGCTCATTCACGATGTTTCCTAACGCCCCAACCCAGGGGGCTATCATAGACGCTATTGCCAGATCCCGCACGTGTTGCGTCTTTTGGGTGTTCTTACGTTAAGTTTACGATGAACTGCGCCTAGTGGATCAATCTATGAATAGATCATTTGATCAATGAACGGCGTTCCGTGCACCTGGGCCATCCAAGGAAAATGCCGGTACTTTCGCGGCAAAGCGACGCCCATCGGCATCGACCATCTGAAAAATACCGGTCATAAAGCCACTTGATGTCGAGAGCGGCGTGCCGCTTGAATACTCATAACCGTCGCCGGGTGCCAACACCGGTTGATCGCCGACCACACCATCACCAATGACCTCGTGGACGGCACCGTTGCCATCTGTGATCCGCCAACGCCGGGTCAGCAGTTGCACCTGGGTCGCGCTTTGATTTTCAATCCGCACCTGATACGCCCAAACGTGACGCCCATCTGCTGGGTCGGATTGATCGGAAAGATACACCGGCGTGACCAGAATTCGGACACCCTCGGTGGTCTCTTCAAAAGTTTGAGCGTTGCTCATGGCGATACCTTTGCAAGGCCGAACGCGGCCGGGTTATCCCGACCGCGTCATTTGGTAACGTCCGCGCCCTGCATTGTCCAGCCCGACGCACTCAGAGCAGACGTGCTGGACCGATGACGATCTCAACACGTCGGTTTTCGGCACTCCGCTGCCCGTCGGGCGTGCGGTTTTTTGGGAAAGTTTCACCAAAAGCGATGGTGCTGATCTCGGTATTCTCGATGCCGGCTTCGCGGAGCAGACGCGCCACGCTTGTCGCGCGCGCCTCGGAAATCTGCTGGTTGCGCCGTACCGAACCGGATCGATCCGCATGACCGCCGAGCACGATCCGAAGCCCGTCTTTGGATTGTGCATACCGCGCCGCTTGGCCAATGACTTGGCGCGCCTTGGCATCGGGCTCGGCACTCCCCAGCGCAAACGTGACAGCAAACGATTTCAGCGGCATCGCCCAGTCAGGTGCACGACCGCCTGCCGCCAGCGTGGTCGCGGTTTCATCGGCGTACGCCTTAAAACCGTCTCGGCAAAAGCCGATATGCTGTGGCTGATCCCCTTCCGACGCCTGCTCGGCCCAGCAATCCAACCGCGCGATCGCCTGACCGGCAGCTTTCGGCGCCATATCACCGCCACCGAGCGCCAACATCTGCGCCAATGCGGCGTATGCGTGCGCGATATCAGCCGCATCTGCAGAAGAAACGGCATCATCTTGGTGCAGCTGCACCTGCCCGTTTGCCGCAGCCAGCGCCTTTTCAGAAAAGGCCCGCGCCGAAGCCCGGTCCCACATCACCTTATTTTCAAAGTGTGCCAAGCGGCGGTATTCCCTGGCC
>JAFMCK010000195.1 GCA_017857825.1 Rhodospirillales bacterium | reverse complement strand
GAACATTCAAAACCGTCGCTTGAACCATCAACGCCGAGCGGCTTAACATTGAAAACAGATGAGTCAGATCCTCCGTTAAATCACAGCCTCAAAGGTCCGAAATGTTTGATGACGGACAATCGTAAAATTGCCGAGCTCCTTCGTATTGAAGGCTGGGTGGTTAATCACAAGAGGATAGAGCGAATGTGGCGAGAAGAAGGGCTGCAACTGCCGCATCGCCATAAGAAGCGGAAACGGCTGTATCATAAGGACAGCTCCGTCATTCGGCTTCGACCGCAGTATCCCGGGCACGTCTGTAGCATCGACTTTGTTCACGACAAGCTGAGCAACGGCCGCAGTTATAAGATGCTGACGGTTCTCGATGAATACACCCGTGAGGCTCTATGTCATGCCGCATCATCGCTCCTCGATATCGATAACGCGCTCGATTTCGAAATCGTCAGCTTTATGATGGGTCGAGCTGCCAATCGCTAAGCGTTAAAGATTATAGAGACTTCTCTAAGATGCTTTGCATTAGGCCGGTGGATGTTCCGTTGTCATCGCTTGCGCAAAGCAGGTCCAATGCGTAATTGGGATCTAATTTTGGATCGGAAGCGAACAAGGTCTGCAATTCCACGGCATTTCGAACGATCGGCAATCCAGCGAAATAAGTCATATCGATACTGCTTTGTTCGGGCACAACGCCGATATATGGCTTCCCGAGCGCAAGCGTTTCTACGTAGGCTCCCGAGCTGACGGGACCGACCACCGCATCCGCCCAATGAACGTGATCAGCCAACCGCTCGTTTCTGCCGACTACGTGACAGGGAAAGCCAAGCGTACTGGCGAGAGCGCGAAAGTAGGCCGGATTGTCTGCCCCTGGGTGTGTTTTGAGTCGCACTGTCATGCCTAGGGCGTTGAGTTGCTGTAATAGTTGAACAAAGTAGGTCACCGTATTCGATCTCAAGGCTTTGGCGTCGGCGATCCCAGAATAAACGGTTAGTAAAAGCACGTTGCGCACGGTCGATAGACGTGGGTTGTCTTGAGTTGCAGGTCGTTTGTGACGGAGTAAATCTATGGCCGGATATCCAGCGATCTCCACCTTGCCGTTCGGTCGAATGCGCGTGAACCAAGGCTGAAACGCTGTGCCCCAGGCGAGGTTTCGGTCCACCAGTGGGACGGAAAATTTATCTCCACAGCGTCCGACATCCTTAAGCGGCGTAACAAATATGCCGTTAAGCAATTCGTCGATGGGAAGTCCGCGACGTTTTCCGATTTCGGCAGGGATGCGTGAGACTGAGGTACGAATATCGCATATGACAATGCGCCGGATGTCGTGTCGCTGGAAAAACCGAATATTGCGGATTGCAAATGATGCCATGCGCATGAATTTTCCAGAATCGAACAAGCGCTCAATAACGTACAGCCTGCGCGCTTCTTCGCGGGCTGTAGCGGCCGGGTTCGCCGCCCAATGGGTTCGGAACAATGAACTGATCTCGTCGACTCTTTGTCGATTCTCTGCTGAAAGGCGGCCCGATGGAAACAGCGCGGGATGCGCGCCGGCGCGAAGACAATTCAGCAGGAAGGACGGCCGTTTCGTGGAGCGTTCACCAACGAATACGGGCGTGTAATTAGCGTTCCGACCTGCCGCGACCATGCCTTCCAGGCCTTGTTCGCTAAGGGCAAAGAATACTTTGGGTTTCGACCCGCGAAGCCGCCAAGCCATATAAAACAAGGGCTCGATTGCCATTGCTACGGCGCTGCGCAGTAGTTTTTTTATCGCGGACTCTTTCGGTACGCCGCCTGCGAACAGAACTGCATCTTGAAACTCGACCCCGCCAATCTCGTCGCCATGTAATTCGTCGCGTAGGTCGGCATCCGCTTTTTGGGCCACATCTCTAACCAAGAGACGCTTAACGGAGTTGTCGAGGATCGCGTTGTAAGCCCTGAGATCACGGAGCACAATTATCGAAGGTTTAAATAACGTGCAGGCTTCGTTTAACGCTAAGTGCAGACGGCGAAACATAAAGTCAGCCGTTGCGATTTCCGAATCGAATTGATGGCCTAAAGAAATGCCTTCGAACACAGTGGCATCGCCGCCGTCCATATAAAGCCAATCGCTGGCGGAATGATAAAGGTCCTCTGGCCCTCCGAACTCGTCACCATTCCAATCCGTTAGGAAGTAATCAAGATGAACGGCTTGGCCGCCGTGTTTTCGCCACTGCCACCAGGCGTGCCATTCGGTTGTGAGCAGCAATGTGTCGGGGGCGTCTGGAGCGACGTCGGCGATCTGAGAGAGATCGCTTGCTATTACGATGGTCTCAAACGTGCTCTTCGGAATAGCGCTGTCTGTAACAGGGGACCAGTGGGAAAAGGGGAGTGTGTTCATGCGCTGCCTGGGCGGCATCTATCTATCCCCCATAGAAGGAGAAGAAACCGCGATCCCCTTACATGCCCGTTTCATGGGCGGACTGCATCGTGTAACGTCGCCGATAGGCATCTCCCGGTCCGTAATGGCGCACTTCTTCAACGGGAAAATCATCGCCTACCGAAAGTAGCCATTTATGCGCATCCTCCAGGCTGTCGATGACGTCTTGGCTGACGTAGAGCTGCTGATTCAGCGACTGAGGCAAGCTCCGCTCGCGGTATTCCGTAAAGAACGTCCGGCGCCGCGCCCCAGATGTATTTTGCGAGCCGCTGTGCCAGATCAGAGAATTAACGATAATGCGGGTTGCCGCTTCGGCCTCGACGAATATTTCGTCCGGATGGTCGGCAGATGTATCGATATACTCGTCGGGATAATCGAGGCGCGTATGTGTTCCCGGGATCACCCGAAGTGCCCCATTATCTTTGTTCATGTCATCGATGACAAAAAAACAAAACATGTACCGAAACGGGTCGTCTTCGGATAGACGCGGCTCCCAATCCAAGTGGATTTTTTGCCGGCCGCCGAATTGAGTCGGTTCCCGCATGTCGACGGCACTGACGCGCAAATTCGGTCCGATGATATGCCGTGCCGCAACCAGCACTTCTGGCATTGTAAGCAACGCCCTATAAGCGGGATGTTTGTTGACCAAATTGCCAAGGCGGCGTGATCCAGGATCAGCCATTTTGCCCTGCTCACGTTCGATAACGAACTCAAAGCCTTCCCATCCGCCGCGCCAGCCTTCTTTTTCATAGAGCGCATCGGTGACATCGCGCAAATCTTCTAGACTGGTGCCGTAGCGTTGTAGGTGCTTGGGGTTTAGCGGCAAAACAAGAAAACCATCGCGATCTAGGTCTGAGAGCTGAGCATCAGAAAGGCAGTCTTCTGGTGTCCCGAGAGCTTCCAGGACATTGTCTAAGGCTGAATATGCCATGATTGCGCGCCTAATTTCCATTTGTGTCGGCCCGCGGCCAGCTTTTGCGATGCCTTGCCGACAAAGCATTGATACTTTCGCAGGCTGTCTGTGTCCAGCCCCAGCCGCAAGGAAGAAAACTTCGATTTATCGAGTCATTGACGGAAAACTGTCGGAAAACATAGATTCTGCGCACCGATTCTCGCGTGAGATGAAGAGACCTTAACGCTGTATTTGATGAAGACGGGCAATTACAAAATGCAGCGCTTTTTTTAACGTACCAGGGTAAGATGAAAGCCCGGCCAAATCAAGGAATGTAGCCGCAAGATGCGAAGCTAAAACCATTCTCTTCTAACTTGTCTGTTACCCGCCTTTTTACGCTCTCCATTTTTGAAGCATGTTATCGATTATTTCATCAAAGGTTTGGAGGAGCTTTTGTAAGGGTTCCCGCTCGTCGGGATCGTCTTCGTCTGCCAAGTCGGCGCGTATTTGGGCCTTTTTAACTTCGAGCGCATTGATGCTGTCGAATGTTTTTTCTCCGTTTTATCGACCGGTCCCCAGATCGCAACCCGACCTGTATCGAAATCAATATGGATGTGATCAGGATGGGGTAATGGGCTGGGTGCCGGAATTCCCTGCGCCTCACAACGCTCGATCTGTTCGTGCCAGTGGTCTTTATATTCAACGGCAGTCTGTAGAAGGTCCCGGTAGATTAATTCGTCTCTTTTTTCGACGTCGCGAACCACATCAAAAAATATCTTTTGAGACCGCGCGTCGCCTTTGGCTGCCTTTATACCCAAAGATCGGATGGCCGCCTCCATAATGGTGATATCGGTTTGTCCTCGTTTATCATTGATGGATATTTCACGATCTCGATCGCTACAGGCCGTGATTTCATGGACCGCGCTGTAAAGGAGGGACCCGTGGTGCACATCAATGCCGAAGGCCACACAGGTATCATGCGCTGATCAGGGCGTTTAAAGAACGTACTGACTGCCCGGTCGTGGTCAACACCAGCTTCAACGTGCGCGGCGAGCCGATCGTCTGCACCCCCGAAGATGCATTCCGCTGCTTCATAGGTTCTGACATCGAAGTTTTGGTGGTCGGCAACTGCTTTATGAGAAAAGAAGACCAGGACCCGGCGCTAAAACTGGATTACAAAAATGCGTTTGCGTTAGATTAATAGCAAGAATTTAACTGACGGCTCTTTAATTCAACATCGCCCGCACGCGAGCTAAGTTGTTTGCGATCACCTGGACGCGTTTTTTGTTGCCCGGGATTTTGCGATAGTTTTTGCCGGCCCCTTGAAAACACCGCGCAGCTTCTTCGAGCAAATGCTCTTCTTTGGTTCGTTTCGCCAAAGCAAAACACGCCGCACCCAAATTGTTGATCGTTTGTGCCCATTGCTCAGGCTGCTGATCGCGCTTTCGGATTTCCAAAACCGTGCGGAACGTCGCGATCGATTGCTGTAACATCGCATTGCTGGACCCGTAGCCGCCCAACGCCATCTGCGTCACGCCGTAATGGTTCATAATTTCCGCCCAGCGGTGCGGCATCGCATTTCGATCATAAACCGTGAGCGCCTCTTCAAAGGCGGACGCGGATGCTTTTAAGTGCGTTGCGGTCTTTTCCGGCACCATCGAGGCGAGCTTATAGAGCGCCATGGCGCGACGCACTTGGGCGCTCGCCCAATCATAGCCGTTGGCATCACGGCTTAATGTTTCAGTGACCGTCCGATAGCGTTCGATCGCCACTTGCATCGCCGCAACATCTTTGCGCGAACAGGCATCTGCTTCCATGACCGCGCCCCAATGCACCTGCAAAAGCGCCCAAGCACCCGGATGTTTGCCGGCATCAAGAAGACCCTCGGCAACCTCATAATGCTTCAAGGCGCCTGGCAGCGCTTTTTTCTGACCATATCGAAACGCCGTGGCGTAAGCATGACCGAGCGCCGCGTGCGTACGCCCGCGATATTCCGCCGGCGTTTCCGTTGAAATCACGGTGCAGGCCTGCGTGGCCGGCGCCAACAGTTTTTTTAGACGCGCCGCCATCTCGTTTCTTGAACCTTGGGTCACCGGCAGCGCGACCGCCAAGATCACAGCGCGGACAATGTCACTGCTGGCGTCAGCCCATGGGACCGAAAGATCGAGGGTACCTTCAAGACCGAACGTTCCCGGCAAACCTTCTTCCGGGCCCGCCAACGTGCAAAACCGGATTCGTGATACGGTCCCCATGTCCTCAAGCTCGCCCCAAACCAATAATTGTGCGGTTTCTTCTTTAAGCCATCCGCGGCCCTCTTCGACGGCCAGTAGCAGTCGCTCCAACGGCGCCAAGCGCAAGTTTTGTTTTAATGTTTGGTCGAGCCTATACGTAGAGACGGTACCTTCTGCGCCCAGCATACCGCTGATCCGGTCAGATACCTCTTTGCCGCCGCTCCCGAATAAGCTGGCGACCAGAATTTTCGGCGCGCCATCGGCATCGCTTGGGCGCATTCCGCCTTCGGCTTTCGCAGCGCTGCGCCGCTTCGCGACGCGCTTTCGACGCCGACCACCCGCAGGTATGAAACTTTTTAAGATGCTTGAAAGCAGTCCCATTGCGATCTCGGCGAGACGCCAGCCCCCAAATAAGTATAAAGATTTTGGGGCTGACATAGATAAGGAATTTTCTTTATGAGTGTCAGATGGTTAG
>JAFMCK010000194.1 GCA_017857825.1 Rhodospirillales bacterium | reverse complement strand
CAACAACAGAGCGCCCCACAGTTCACCGCCCGACAACGAGATGATCGCAGACGTCACCTTCACGCCGAGTCCGGTCATCTGCAGCACGCCGATGACGATACCGGCGCATAAAATAATCGAGGCGATGGTGGCGATTTGGGATGCGGCGTTGATCAACGCATCACACACCCGCGCCCACCAGCGCGGCATCGAAAACTGTCCCGCCGCATTGAACGCGAGCAGCAGGGTCGACACCAAGATCGCCACAGCCGATGCGTATTGCGGCGTATAGCCACCGTGGAACAAACGCTCTAACAACACCGCGAACGGCACCGCGAAAAACAGGCCGGTGATGATCAGCGTGCGCCGGTCCGGACGCTCAGACGCATCCATCGGTTTCAGGTCGTGCTTCTTGGCAAAGCCGTCGACGCCAACCCAGACCGCAAAAAAGAACAACAGCGACGGCAAAAGCGCGGCGGCCATGATGTCGGTGTAGGGCACACCCAGCAACTCGACCATCACGAACGCCCCGGCCCCCATCAACGGCGGCATGATTTGGCCGCCACTGGAAGCGACGGCCTCGACGGCTGCGGCAAGCGAGGGCGGATAGCCCAATCGCTTCATCGCCGGCAGCGTGATCGCACCGGTCGATGCGACGTTCGCCGACGCCGAGCCGGACAATGACCCGAACAACGCAGACGCCAACACCGAGACCTTCGCCGCACCGGCGCGCAACCTGCCTGCAACGGCAATCGCGAGATTCATAAAGCCCTGCCCGGCCTCGCCGGCATTCAGCACCGCGCCCAAAATCACAAACACCGCCACGACGTTGACCGACACCCCGGTCAAAGGTCCCCAAAAGCCGGCCTCAGCGATGGTAAGATTACCCAACAAGCTGGCCACCGGCAGCCCCGGATGGCCGAATTCGCCCGGGATCAATTCACCGAACAAGCCATAACAAAGCACGATCATGGCGACCAACGGCAGCGGCCAACTGATCGCGCGACGCGCCATTTCCAACACCGTAACGATCAACGCGATGGCCAAAAACATCTGCCACCCGCCGGTCAAATAACCGTACTGATCGCCCAACGCATCTTCGAAAACAGCAACATAGGCACATGCGACGACACCGAAGATACACAGCACGTAGCCGACCCAGCGTTCCAGCAGATTTTCCGTGCGCGCAAACACGAACACCCACGGCAACGCCATCGCCATGTGCACCGGCCGGCTGATCAGGTTCGGGATCAAGCCGGAAAAAATCAGATAAATATGAAATGCCACCGTGACAGCAGCGAGCCCGAGAACAATCCATTCCCGGGCTCGCGCATTGTCGCTGCCGCTCTCGGCGTCTTTGCTAGGTGACAGCACCGCCTTACTTAAGTGCGTCAGGCACGCTCATGCCGGCTTCGGCGTAATACTTCAAAGCGCCCGGATGCAGCTTGCCAGTCATTTCGGAGAGCAAATCCGCATTGACGGCGTTCCACCATTTGTTGTCGGTGCCCATGCGCGCCTTTTCCGACCAGTATGTCTTGGTCAGTGCATACGCATCATCGTCGCTCATGTTCGTGGTGGTATAGGCCATCACCGAAAGCGACGTCGTCGTCACGTCTTGATCAACGCCCGGATACGTGCCGGCCGGAATAACGAGTTTGGTTCGCTTGCTTGCCGCCACTTGGTCATCGGTCATTGAGATCAAACGAATGTCCGTGCCAGCTGCCGCTTCCATCACGTTGGGCGCCGGGTATGACCCTGCCGTAGCAAAACCGTCCACCTGTTTGTTTTTGAGCGCGGATACAGCGGCGTTCAATTCAACGTCGACCAGGTTCACTTTGTCTTTTACGCCGAACAGTTCAAAATACTTAGCTGCTTCGCGCGCCCCAAAACTGCCTTTGCCGATCAAATAGGTTTTGCCGGCCAAATCGGCAAAGGTGTTCACGCCGCTGTCGGCACGGACCACGAAGTGCATGGTCAAAGACGGGATCGGGAACAGGCCGCGAATGGAATCGAACTTATCGTTCTTCGGCTCGAACATCTTTTTACCGGATTGGGCGAGACCCACCAGCGAGGGTGGCGTGGTGAAAACATAATTGCCCGGACGTACCGCCGCTTCTTTAACGTTCTGCACCGAGCCCTGACTTTCTTCGACGGTCAGGATCATTGCCCCGTTGCTGCCGCGCTTCACAGCTTCGGCCAATTGCACCGCCATTTGATAATATGACGATGTGGATTTAGCGGATTTATAGGTGACCCGCGTTTCCGCCTATGCGATCGGGGCGGCAAGCACGGCGAGCGCTGCGCCCGCAAAAATAAGGGGTTTCATGAACATAATGTTTCCTCAGGTTTTTGTTGTTGTAGCGATATCATAGCGATCCGGGCGCCCGCTTCAATCAAGATCAAAGCGCTTACTCGTTTTTTGTCTCGTCGTCTTCGTCTAAGTCGTCATAGGGGAAATCTTTGGCATCAAAGGGCCAACTAAGACGATACACATTCTCGCTACCGTCCTCGTCGATTTCGCCGGCATCAAGCTTTGCCAGGGCTTGGGCCGCAGTTTCCATCACGAATTCACCGACGACCGGTTTAATTAAATCGCGATCCGACAAGTAGCGAGGGTCGAATACCGTTTTAAAGATGCGGTGTTCATTGCGCTCCACAAACGCAATCAAACGCCCGATGAAATCGACCTTTGGCAGTTGTGTCGTTAAGTAAGGCGCGGCTGCGGCTAAGAACGCAAATACCAGATTGCTGTTTCGCTCGATGCGCTTGTCGTCGCTCAGGCTGCGCGCCACGTCATCAAAATAGGCGCTTTGCGCCGCATCCATGCGCGCCAGCACGGGGTCCATCAAACGTTTGTGCATCGTCGTGGCAGCCGCCTAATGTGCCATCAACATCGGGATCTGAGCGTGCCCCAACACATGCTTGGTGACGCCGCCCAAGATGAACTGCCGCATACGGCTATGGGTATAGGCGCCGGTCACCAAAAGATCAGCACCGAATTTAGTGCACTCTTCAAGCAACCTAGGCCCAACGCTGCCGGCGGGCGATTCAAAGACCTTCGTGTCAGGTTGAATGCCGTGCCATTCAAGATATGAGGCAAGCTCTGGCCCGCGTGTGCCGGACGTGCGAGAGCTATCAGCGGTCAACACCATCACCGCGTCGGCCTGTTCTAATATCTTAATTGCGGACGAAACCGCACGGGCAGATTGCTGGCTCCCGTTCCATGAAATCGCAACCCGCTTCCGGGCAATGCTCTCACTTTTTGGTGGAACCACCATCACCGGGCGCCCGGTCTCGAAGATCGCTGCATTCAAAACCATCGGCGTCAACACATCGTCGGAGTCGCCGGGTCTGCCGACTACGGTCAGATCACTGAGCCGACCGCGCCAGGCGATCACCTCGTCCTCGCGCCCATGTTCTTTAAGCCACAACACACTGGCACCCGACGTCTCGGACGCGCGTTCCGCAATTGGCAAACCATGGCGTCCGACGCTGGCATCAAACATCTGACGCGCCCGCTTGGCACGCTCCGTGGCTTCGGTCTCGGCGATGCGAATCATGTCTTCGACCATCGCCACCGACATGCCTTCGCCCATCAATGGAATGGATTCCTTGGCTTCGGGCTGCACATGCAAAACATCAAGATGGCTATTCAGGTCCTTAGCCACCGCATAAGCCATATCCAGGACCGGCTCATTTTCCGGCGCCCCGCTTATCGGACATAAAATCACGTTGACCATGAAACATCTCCCTCAATAGACCGAACAATATGATGCGCTCTTCCATCATCAAACGCAAAGGTATCGAAGATCCTTGCAGGCCGAAATAACCTACATCAACCTCAACGAGGGCTTTACGAAAATACGAGAATCGCCCTTAAAGAGATAGAGAGTCGAAACTACCGCGTGACACCGAGAACCGCGAGACCTTGCGCGATGGTATCCTCCTTAGAACCGCTGCTATCAACAACGGCCCATGTCACGGCACCGATGCCGTAGTCCGATTGGCCACGCGCAATGTCCGCGGTAACGTCCGAAACATTACGCTCACGGGCAATAACACGACTCACGCGGACCTCTTCAGGCGCACTCACCCAGACGCCGGTGAACGATACGCCCAGCGTTTCGGCGAGGGCTTCTGCCTGAGCGCGCTGATCCGGCATGGCAAAGACAGCGTCTAACACCGCACATTGACCTGCGCGGATCGCCGATGCGGCTTCGTCAAAAAATGCCGCGTAGGTACGCTCAGTCATCTCCGCCGAGTAGCCCTCGATAGCCAAGGTTTCGTTCGGATGGATGCCGGCCAAGCGCTTGCGTTTAACGTCCGTGCGCACGACCCGTGCACCGGGCGACTGCCCCAAGTAACTGGCTACTTCGCGGGCCAATCTTGATTTGCCTGACCCGGACAAGCCTCCGACCGCGACCAAGAGCGGCCGTGCAAGCGTCAGATAGTCCGCTGCCAGTTTAAGGTAGGCGCGCGCTTTATCCATCATCGCCTGACGTGCCTGTGCGTCCGCTTGCCCAGCCACAGCGGCGGCACCGACGTGGGCCCGTATTTGCGCGCGCATACTGAGGAAGATCGGTAGCACGCGAAATAACGCAGGCGTATCGTCGGCAACATCGAGATAGCGATTCATCAGCATTGACGCCAATCGACGATGCCCACGGAATTGCGCGTCCATCAAAACAAACGCCAAATCATAACCGGTATCGATGATCGCGAAATCGTCGGAAAATTCGATGCCGTCAAACAGCGTCGGCTTACCATGCCACAGGCAAATATTACGAAGGTGCAGGTCCCCGTGACAGCGCCGAACATGTCCGGCGTCACGCCGCGCATCCAGCAAGGCACGAGCCGCATCAATGCGAGTCAGGGTCTCGGTGGTCACCCGTTCAACCAAATCGGGATCGAACACATCGCCATCCAACGATTTGAAAGACTGCACGTTGTTTTCGGCGATCATCCGAATGCCGGCGTAACCGCCGTGTGTCGTCGAAGGCGCGCCTTCTGCATGCAGGCGTGCGATCTCGTCCGCCAAGCTCTCAATCATCGGGCGGCGCAAGCCCCGAGGTTGATCCGCCAAATGATCGAACAACGTTGCTTCATCGAAGCGCTGCATATCAACGACGTAATCGACGACGTCCCCATCGCCATCCAACGCCAGCGAGCCATCGGCGGTCTGCGTGATCGCGACCACGCCTTTGTATAAGTCAGGCGCGAACCTGCTGTTGATGGCGACCTCGTCCAGACAGGCTTTATGGCGGGCAGCGAGGCTGCGGAAATCCAAGAACGGAAACTTTACTGCGCGCTTTAGTTTGAGCACGCGGTCTTTACCCAAAAACACTTTTGATAAATGTGTGACGATGACTTTTGCCGGTCCGTCCGGACCACCTTGCACGTCCGTTAAAAAAGCGGTGACGGCATCGTCAGATGGCAGCTGCGCGGGCGTCACCGAAATGTAACCCGCGCCTCTTCGACCCCTTCAGGGTCTTCGTGGATGATGACCTCGGCATTCGGGAATGCATCCATCAATTCCAACTCAACCTGCTCGGAAATTTCGTGCGCGTCGCGGAGTTTCATCTCGCCGTCCAGTTCCAGGTGGAATTGGATAAAACTGTTGATACCTGATGAGCGCGTCCGCAGATCGTGCAGACCTTTGACTTCACTATGCGCCATCACGATGTCGCGAATTTTTTGGCGTTCATCATCTTCGAGTTCACGGTCCATCAAGATTGCCAATGCGGTGTTGCCGATGCCCCAAGCACCTTTGACGATGTAAACCGCGATCAGCGCAGCGATCAGCGGATCGGCGTATAACCAGCCGAGCGAGCTTGAAAGGAATAACGACACCATCACGCCCAAGTTGATCAGCACGTCGGTCTGATAATGCAGGCTATCCGCATTGATCGCGATGGAGCCGGATTTTTTGACCACGTAACGCTGGAAGCCGACCAAGATCACCGTGAGGACAATCGAGAACACCATCACCGCATATCCGATATCGGTGTTGGCGATATCACGGGGATGCGCAAT
>JAFMCK010000193.1 GCA_017857825.1 Rhodospirillales bacterium | reverse complement strand
GTCACGCGCCCCGTAGAAGCTTGATACGGTATCGCCCGAACCAACCCAACCAAGGCGTACGCAATGCCCGCATCACGCACGGCATCTGCGTGCGTCTCCGGATCGACGCCCAGAACCCGCAGTGCCATCACGATCACTGAAGAAGACGTGGCCTCGGCATAGCTGACGGTCGCGGGGATGTCGGCCGGCGGCACGTCGTCCAAATCAATCTCGCGGGCATCGATCAGCGTGTGCAGGTCAGCTTTCAGAATGTTGTGCGCCCGAACGGTCTGAGATAATGCCTTGGCGATTTCATGGGCTGGCGGCGTGCCATCCACGATGCCGTCTACGGCGTCCCGCCAAAATTGCAGGCGCATACGGCCAATTAAAGGTTCCGAGACGGTTTCGCGGATTTTCGACAGTTCAAGATTGAACGCGTACAACGTCATCAGCGGCTCGCTTAGCTCAGCGGGTGCGAACAGCGCGGTCAGAAACCGGTCGTTATCAAAATCGCGGACTTGCGCGGCACAGTAGCTTAGATCGGCCATACTCACCTTCACTCAGCTTAAACCCAGGGTTTCTGGGCAGCACCCCCTGGAAACTTCTCATCTTACCCTTATATGAGGAGCATGGGTCGGGCGAAACCCCGACCAACGAAATCAGCTTGCGCCGTTGCAAACAACGCGCGGGTGGATACACTGCGGGCGGCGCACTTCTGCCCGTATTTGGTTTAGTCATAACATAGTCGAAGGGGAGCATAATGGCTTTCGAACTGCCTGCACTGCCGTACGAGAAAAACGCACTTGAGCCGCACATGTCGGCCAATACGTTTGATTTCCATCACGGCAAACACCACAACACCTATGTCGTCAACCTGAACAAACTGCTTGAGGGCTCGCCGCTCGAAGGCAAGTCGCTAGAAGACATCATCACCGCAACCGCCGGCGATGCCAGCAAAGCCGGCATGTTCAACAATGCCGCTCAAGTCTGGAACCACACGTTCTTCTGGAACTCAATGTCACCGAACGGTGGCGGTGCGCCCACAGGCGACTTGGCCGCAAAGATCGATGAAGCTTTCGGCAGCCTGGACGGCTTCAAAGAGAAATTCAAAGAAGCCGGCGCAACGCAATTCGGTTCCGGCTGGGCATGGCTCGTTGTCGGCGACGGCGGCAAGCTTGAAATCGTCAAGACGCCGAACGCTGAAAACCCGATGACCCAAGGCAAGACGCCGCTGCTGACCTGCGATGTGTGGGAGCACGCGTATTACCTGGATTACCAGAACCGCCGCCCGGACTTCCTGGCCGCGTTCCTGGACAATCTCGTGAACTGGGACTTCGCTGCCGAGAACCTGGCCAACGCCTAAGTTCTACACAGCGTGATCTAATCAAGGGCGCAGCCGAGGCTGCGCCCTTTTTCTTTAGGCTAACGTGTGGTCCATCTCCCCCCAACTCAACAACGGCCCGCGACCGTAGGAAGTCATCAAAAAATTGGATATCCAAAAATTAATATTACGATCAAGAAAAACCGTTATCAGAAGACCTGGTTTCGTGCGATAAAATCGATCTAGATCATCGATTTAGCCCCGATAGGTTTCCAACCTCAATGGCACTATATTTCCGCCAGATATTATCAGTTTGTGGTGACTAATGTTCAGAGGGTGTCTGAGTTTTAGCGTTCTTTTCGTGGTTCTCTTGCTAACAACTCCTGCCAAGACGGACGACAATCAAGTGCGTGATATCACCTGGGATCACCTGGTGCCCTGGAGCAGACCGATTCCCGACCCCTTCGACGATCTAAAAATCGATGACAAAATAGAACTTGGCCTCATCGCCGACATACGCCGTCAGTTAGAGCTCGGGTTTATTGAGTCTTCCGACCCAAACGCAACGTATGCCGATGAATTAACGGCGGGCCTTACGAAGAAAGGTTTGGACGTCGATGCGCTCTTGGCAAAGGATGCAATGTATCGAGAAAAGGTCATCGCGCAGGGGCAGGAAATCGTCGAAGAATTAGACGGCCAGCTTGTCAAATTGCCGGGATACGCGCTGCCCCTAGAATTTAACGAAAAAGCGACAACAAAATTTTTGCTGGTTCCTTATGTTGGCGCCTGCATCCATAGTCCCGCACCACCACCCAACCAATTGATCGTGGTGCAGCTGGCAACCCCCTATCAAGTCACAAACGTATACGAACCGATATGGATTGAAGGACGACTTTCGGCGAAACCGGCGACGGAGGAATTAAATTTTGTCGATGGCAAAGCCGACATCCAAACCGGATACACCATGCACGGACGACGGATCACACCTTATGAGGAATAATTTTGCAGTTATGATTTGCGGGCTTATCGCCTTATCACTAGCGGGGGGTGTTCAGGCGCAAAGCGGACACGCGCCGCATACGCATGGCGAGGGCGAGTTAAGCATCGTACTTGATGGCAGTCTTTTGACTATTGATGTCTCTCTTCCAGGTGCCGATGTCGTTGGCTTCGAGCACAAAGCGAAGCATGAAGAAGACATCAACAAGGTGCGTAATGCGATGGCGAGTCTCCTTGCCGCCGACAAATTGTTTCAGTTTCAAAATAGCGCTGCATGTGAGGCCATTGAAGCGAAGGCCAAGAGTAGTTTGATCGAAGGCGATGAAGATCACGATCATGGTCATGGTGATTTTGACGCGGAGTACGCCTTCCGCTGCGCTTCACCCAGTGAAATCGGTGAGCTTACTGTAAAACTGTTCGAAATCTTCCCAAGCCTGCATGAATTACATGTCGTTTTGGTGACTGGATCAACTCAATCGGCGACAACGCTAAAACCCAATGAGAACATAATACGGTTTGTGAATTGACTTCATCCGCATTGGCAATTCGCATCACCGATCTAACGTTCAGTTGGGAACCACAAGGTCCGGTTATTCTCTCAATTGAAAACTTAACCGTGAAAGCTGGAACGCAAACCCTCATCACGGGACCGAGCGGTAGCGGAAAAACGTCGCTCCTTAACATACTGAGCGGCGTCACGGTCCCAACCACAGGTTCCGTCGAAATCCTTGGTCAAGAGATGACCGCGCTCAACGCCCAAGCCAGGGACAAGTTTCGCGCCGATCGGGTTGGCGTGATCTTTCAGATGTTCAATCTGCTGCCATATCTTAGCATTCTCGAAAATGTCATGCTTTCTTGCATGTTCTCTTCGGAGCGGCGAACCGCGGCACTTGATGGGGGCGGAGTCGAAGCGCAGGCGCGATATTTTCTGGACGCCCTGCAACTATCTCCCAGTGAATTCGGCGGCCGGCCGGTTAATACGCTGAGCATTGGTCAGCAGCAAAGAGTAGCTGTCGCACGTGCCTTGATCGGCAACCCCGGTCTTGTCATCGCGGACGAGCCGACATCGGCCTTAGACGCAAGAAATCGAGAGATGTTTTTGAATCTCATTTCAAAGGTCTGTAAGGAAAATAACACAACGCTGATTGTCGTCAGCCATGACGAGGCGCTTTTTAAACACTTTGACCATCGAATCGATATGGAAACGTTGAACTCTGCGCTGCCCATGAAAGGGATGCCAGCATGAACATTTGGCATTTAACGTTGCGCAGCCTTTGGAGCCGCCGTTGGACGGCGCTGCTGAGCGTTTTATCAATCACAATCAGCGTTTGTCTGGTAATCGGGGTTGATCGTCTTAGAAACGATGCGCGCAGTAGTTTTGCCAACACGATCTCCAATACGGATTTAATCGTCGGTGCCCGCACGGGTGCGGTGCCCCTCCTCCTTTACAGCGTATTTCGCATCGGCAATGCGACAAACAATATCGGCTGGAAGAGCCATCAGGATTTTGCCAAAGACCCCCGGATCGCTTGGACTGTGCCATTGGCACTCGGCGACTCGCATGTCGGCTATAAAGTTCTCGGCACGACGGAAAATTATTTTAGGTTTTATAAATACGCAGATGGTCGCGCGTTAACATTCCAAAGTGGGCGCCCGTTTGAGGACTTATTCGATGTCGTTATCGGCGCCGACGTCGCGCATGCACTCAAGTATCGGATCGGTTCTAACGTGGTGATCGAACATGGGCTAGGCGGCGGCATAAATAAACACGATGCACTGCCGTTCACCGTCGTTGGTGTATTGGCACCGACCGGCACGCCCGTTGACCGCACTTTGCACATAAGCCTCAGAGCACTGGATGCCATTCACATTGATTTTGGGCCAACACGCCGCGCACAAGGCAAGCGATTGGATGCCGATGCATTGCGTGCACTTGACCTGCAACCGCGAACCATCACGGCCTATCTGGTCGGACTCAAGACGAAGACGTCGATTTTTTCCTTGCAGCGTGACATCAACAACTATCGAGGTGAGCCGTTGATGGCGATTTTGCCAGGCATCGCAATGCATGAACTATGGTCGACAGTATCGGTTGCAGAAACAGCGTTGCGAGCCGTCTCAGTCTGCGTGCTGATCAGCGCCTTTCTCGGCATGATGACTATGTTGCTGGCTGGACTTAATGAGCGACGTCGGGAAATGGCCGTCCTGCGCGCCATCGGTGCGTCGCCACGGCATATCGGTCTGCTTATGGTGATGGAGGCATCCGCGCTCGTGACATTAGGGGCTTTGTTGGGGCTTGCTGCCGTTACTCTTGCTTATGCATTGTTAGCAGATTGGATCGGCGCAACTTACGGACTGTTCCTATCAAGCGTTTTGCCAACACAGTATGAACTTATTCAGATCGGCGCGATCATCGGCGCCGGCGCCGCAGTCGGCCTCGTACCTGCGATCCGCGCCACGCGGCAATCATTAGCAGACGGCCTAATAGGGCGTGCCTAACGGACAAGCTTATTCGGATATCCCAGATAAGGTCTGCTGCCTTTCGGGGAAGTCGCAGCGTTTAGAGGGTGAATTTAATCGACGGCAATCAGTGCAGCGCAGACGCGGCGTTCCTCGGCGACGAGCACGTTGAAGGTGCGGCACGCCGCGCCGGTGTCCATCCATTCCAAGACCATGCCGGCAGCTTTGATGTCGGCGCGCAGCCCCTTCGGCACGGCGCAGAATGTCGGGCCGCAGCCGATCAGCAAGATATCGATATCGTCAGCCTGCCGAGTGACCTGCGCTAAGGCGTCAATGTTGAGCACGGATAAATCCGTAACTGCCCATACTTGGGTTTCTTCAGGGAAAACAACAACGCTGCCTTCAAACACCTCGGCTGAGATGCGAAAGCGTTTGTCACCGTATGATTGGATCTGTTGGCGCCCCTGGGGAACGACCGGGATGATGTCCAAGCTCATAAAATCACGAGTGCTCGGGGACGCTCTCTGGGCCGGTCTGATCGGAACCATCGATACCGCCCCGCGCCCGATTGTCCAGGCCGAGATAGATCAACAACGGCACCGCGACGCAGATTGAGGAATACGTACCGATGAGTACGCCCCAGATCATCGCAAACGCGAAATCGCGGATTACCTCGCCGCCTAAGAAGAACAACGCCAACAAAGCGATCAACGTCGTCACAGAGGTCATCAACGTACGCGACAGTGTCTTGTTAATCGCAAAATTCAAAAGTTCGGGCAATGGCATGGATTTGAATTTACGCAATTTCTCGCGCACGCGATCAAAAACCACCACGGTATCGTTGATCGAATAACCGGCAATCGTCAGCACGGCAGCGACGGTCGAAAGGTTAAATTCCAGCCCCAATAGCGCAAAGATGCCGATTGTCGTGATCACATCGTGGGTCAGCGCGACCACAGCACCCAAGCCGAACTGCCATTCAAAACGGAACCAGATATAGACCAAGATCGCCAAAATCGCGAGCGAGACAGCTTCAATCCCGCTGGCAAGCAACTCTTCGGAAACTTTCGGGCCGACAAATTCAGTGCGGCGGTATGTCACGCTTGCGCCGAGCTCGGCTTTAACCGCCTCAACCGCCTTTTGTTGCGCATCATCATCGCCTTCTTGGCGTTGGATACGAATCAGCACGTCTGTGGGTGCGCCGAATTCCTGTAGCGAAATATCGCCCAGACCAAGCGCGCCCAATTGACCCCGCATCGCCGACACATCAGCCGGGCCTTCCGTGCGGACCTCAATCAAGATGCCGCCTTTA
>JAFMCK010000192.1 GCA_017857825.1 Rhodospirillales bacterium | reverse complement strand
GAAATGATAATGCGGCGCATCTGAGCCGCCGACGTCAGTCGACTTCGCGGAAAATCAACGACGCGTTGGTCCCACCGAACCCGAACGAGTTCGACAGCGCGGCCTTGATTGGACGTTCGCGCGGTTGCTTCGGCACGAGATCGATCGGCGTTTCCACGGACGGATTTTCCAGATTCAAGGTCGGCGGGGCAACATTGTCGCGGATCGCCAAGACCGAGAAGATCGCCTCTACGGCACCGGCAGCACCCAGCAGGTGCCCGATGGCGGACTTCGTCGACGACATTGACATGCCCGCCGTGTGCCCGTCGAACAAGCGCTCAACGGCACGCAGTTCAATCTCGTCACCCAACGGCGTCGATGTACCGTGCGCGTTCACATAATCGATGTCGCTGGGCTCTAGACCTGCACGCTTCAGCGCGGCCTTCATGCAGCGGAAAGCGCCATCGCCATCTGGTGCGGGCGCGGTGATGTGGTGGGCATCGCCCGACATGCCATAGCCAACGACTTCGGCATATATTTTCGCACCGCGTTTTTTCGCATGCTCATATTCTTCAAGCACAACAACGCCGGCACCCTCGCCCATCACAAACCCGTCGCGGTCTTTGTCGTATGGCCTGGACGCTTTTTCAGGGGTATCGTTGAAACCCGTCGATAGCGCGCGGGCAGAACAGAAACCTGCTATGCCAAGACGGCAGATCGCGCCTTCGGCGCCGCCTGCAACCATGACGTCGGCATCTTCCCACATGATAATCCGTGCGGCGTCGCCGATTGCGTGTGCACCGGTTGAACACGCGGTCACGACCGCATGGTTCGGGCCTTTGTAGCCATGATTGATCGACACATGACCGGAGACCAAGTTGATCAAGCTGGCAGGAATAAAGAACGGGCTGAGGCGGCGCGGACTGTTTTCGGCGTCGACCTTGATCGCGCCCCGCGCAATTTCCGGCAAACCACCGATGCCGGAGCCGATCAGAACACCGGTCCGCCATTTGTCTTCGTCAGTTTCGGGCACCCAGCCGGAGTCTGCAATCGCCTGATCGGCAGCGCACAATCCATAGATGATGAAATCATCCATGCGTCGCTGATCTTTTGTCGACACCCAGGCTTCGGTATCAAAGGTATCGCCGCTGCCGTCGCCGCGCACGATGCAACCCGCGATCTTTGCAGGCAAATCCGACACATCGAACCGGTCGATGTGCGAAATACCCGATTTCGAGGCAAGGAGGTTTTGCCAAATATGCTCGGCGCCAACGCCCAGCGAGGTTATGGCACCGACACCCGTTATGACGACACGTCTCATCGATTAAAGACCGTAATCCGTTTATGATCGCAGCTGGCCGGATGGATATCCGGCCAGAAACTGCAAATCGGGGTTAGCTGCTTTGCGATTCGATGAAGTCGATAGCATTTTTGATCGTCAAAATGTTCTCGGCGGCATCGTCCGGAATCTCGATGGAGAATTCTTCTTCGAATGCCATCACGAGTTCAACGGTGTCCAAGCTGTCTGCGCCTAAATCATCAATGAAGCTTGCGTTTTCGACGACTTTGTCTTCGTCGACGCCAAGGTGCTCAAGAACAATTTTCTTAACGCGATCTGCAACATCACTCATAGTCGTTATCCCCGATGTTTGTAGTTAAACTTAAGAGCTTCTCGCCCCCGACCTGTGAGGGCCCTTATTTGCCATCCGCCAGCACGCTGTCTGTAGCACATTGCACCGGCGTTTCGTGTCGAAATATCCAAAAAGGTTGGCGTTGGTAACACACTCTTTCCAGGCTTACCAGAACATTGCCGCCAAATAATCGGCAAAAAATGTCCCATATTCTTTAGATATACACGGCCCATTCAGGCCACGAATATCTAGCCTATATCATCGCCATCCCGCCGTTAACATGCAAGGTCTGTCCTGTCACATAAGATGCCTCGTCACTGGCCAGATATAGACACGCTGCCGCAATATCATCGACGTTGCCTAAGCGTGCCGCTGGAATACCAGTTAAAAGCTTCGCTTTCAGATCATCGGACAACTCGTCGGTCATCGCGGTTTCGATGAAACCGGGCGCCACACAGTTGACGGTGATTCCCCGTGACGCGACTTCTTGCGCCAACGATTTCGACATCCCGATCATGCCGGCCTTCGACGCCGCATAGTTTGTCTGCCCGGCGTTACCGGTGACGCCGACGACCGACGTAATGCCGATGATCCGCCCGGCACGCGCCTTCATCATGCCCCGCAAGCAGGCACGAGACAGCCGAAAAGCCGCTGTCAGGTTGACATCCAGTACAGTCTGCCAGTCCTCGTCCTTCATCCGCATGGCCAATTGGTCGCGGGTCAGGCCTGCGTTGTTGATCAGTATATCGATGCCGCCCATCGCCTCGTCGGCATCTTTAATAAGCTGGTTCGCGCCATCGGCGCTGGACAAATCTGCGGGCGTCACATGCGTGCGATCCCCCAAAGAAGCTGCGAGTGCATCCAAGGCATCTTTGCGGGTACCGGAAAGGGCCACCGTCGCTCCTGCGCCATGCAGGGCGCGTGCAATGGCACCACCGATTCCCCCGGACGCACCTGTGACCAGAGCTTTCTTACCTGTTAGATCAAACATTCGATGTCTCCCCGCGTTAAAGCGTCGCCAAAAATGCTTCGATATCCGCCGGCTTGCCGACGCTGAGCCCCTTCAAATCCGGGTCGATTCGCTTGGCCAGGCCAGACAGAACTTTGCCCGCACCAGCCTCAACTAAGGTTTCAACCCCCTTATCGTGCATCGTCAGGCAGCTCTCGCGCCAACGTACCATGCCGGTCACCTGTTCGACCAACAATCGACGGATTTCAGCCGGATCTTCGACCGGCGCTGCGGTAACATTCGCAATCAAAGGCACACAAGGCGCGTTGATGTCCACACTGGCCAATGCTTGCGCCATAATATCGGCGGCCGGCGCCATCATCGCACAGTGGAAAGGCGCACTGACCTGCAACAGCATGGCGCGCTTGGCGCCCTTTTCGGTCGCCACTTCGACCGCGCGCTCAACGGCCGAACGTTTGCCGCTGACGACGACTTGGCCTGGCGCATTATCATTTGCGGTATCAAGAACTTCACCTTCTGCGGCTTCGGCCACGACTTCGCGTGCGGCCGCCAGATCGAGCCCCAAAAGCGCCGCCATCGCGCCTTCGCCAACCGGCACGGCATTCTGCATGGCTTGCCCACGCTGCTTGAGCAAGCGCGCCGTATCCGCGATGGAAAATGTCCCTGCCGCGGCCAACGCCGAATATTCGCCGAGGGAGTGACCAGCCACGAACGACGCATGCTCCGTGAGTGTTACACCAGCTTCGACCTTCAGTACCGCCATCACGGCGAGGCTGACGGCCATCAACGCTGGTTGCGCGTTCTCGGTCAGGGTCAGGTCATCGAGCGGGCCTTCGAACATGAGCCGGCTGAGGTTTTGGTCCAGTGCATCGTCGACTTCTTGAAACACTTCACGTGCAGCCGGAAATGCGTCTGCCAGTTCTTTACCCATACCAACGGCTTGCGAGCCTTGTCCGGGAAACACAAAAGCGCGGGACATATGGACCCCTCTTGGTTGGTCGTTAATGCTTGAATGCGGTCGGCAAATTGGCGCCCCGACCCTTGTGTGTCAAGCCAACGAGGGTAATTGGGTACACACAAAAAAACAGGCCGACATGACGCGAATACACGCAATGTCGGCCCGCAATTAGCGAATTCTATATATTAAGCCTTGGCGCGAGACTAGATCCGGTCGGCCAGCTTTTCCAAACAGGCACCGGCAATGCGACGATCAGGGCCATCACGGCCTGCAACCGTTGACCAGCCGCCATCCATGACCATCTGGCTGCGCTCGTAGTCACTTGCGTCTTTGAGGGCTGCAAACTTAACCGCAGCTTCAGGGTCATTGTTCGCATTCTGCACGCAGAACGGGACCAACGCCTCAATAACAGCGTCGCGCGATTGATCTGACGCAAGAATTTGTGCTTTGCCGGCCGTCATCCAGCCAGCCCAGCCGAAGCCTGCAACACCAAGTGCTGCGGCACCGATAACAGAACCGAGTAATAGTGGTTTTAGCCAATCAGGGGAATTCATTAAAAATCCTTAAATGTTAAATGGAAAAATATTTTCCCAAATCTGCAAAAATACTATCATACTTTTCAAAAAACTCAATTTTATTAAGTAATATCCCGATTTGTAAAATATTTATTTTGTAAAATATTTATTTTGTAAAATTTAATATTTAAATTTTTTATTTATCGCAAAACACATTTCTCGCCAGAGCGACGACGAGGGCGATTACAATCCCATGTGTTGCCGTTGTAGCCCAAGTGACCGTACTCAGGCACCGCGACCGCAACGCATGCATCTCGTTCTTCCGTGAAGCCTCGCGAACAGCGCCAGCCATTCCCATAACTTGAATCCACAAAGTACGCATTGTTTGGCACTTTGACTTCTAGGCAGGCATTACCTTCAGCCCGAAAACCGCGATCACAATACCAACCGGTATCATAGGAATCCTTTGACAAATAGCCGTGATCAGGCACCTTAATGGCGTCGCATTTATTCCCATTCTTGTGGTAGCCACGTTCACACTTCCAGCTCTCTCCGGTATCGCGCAAATAGCCGTTCAAAGGGATGATAATTTCCTCACATCCCCGGTTTATCTGACGATAACCGCGCTCGCACTCCCAACGGTCCCCTCCGGAATTCAAAAAAGCATGCGCAGGCACATCAAGGGCGACACACGCCCCATTGCTCTGACGAAATCCACGCTCACACTCCCAACCGGACCCGTAGGATTTGTTGGTGGGATAGGCATTTTCAGGCATTTCGCCTGAAATAGCGTCCGCAGGCGAGAACACAGATAACGTTAAGAAAAAAGCAACCGAAATAAGTCCGTAAAGAACGGCAGGAAACATATATACATCCAATATTATGAGGTTTATTTTGATAAATATAATAACATATTATGTTAAAATAATAAAACGGATTAAATTATTATTTAAAACTCAGAATAACAACAAAAAATCAAGCCGGATAAAGTGGGATTTTCAGCGTCCTCTATTAAATTTTAGCTCAAAACATCAAGGACAACCGGCGATGTTTTTGCCCATCAACACGCGTAACCGGCAAATTTTGGGCTACACGCAGAAAAATCATTTTCGATAGATTTACGAAGGCCCATATTTGATTAACCGACACCCCGCTGTATCACTTGCAGCACGGGCGGAAATCTGTATATTGCGCCGCTCTTAACCTCCTTGCCGGGATGGTCCTGGCTATGCCCGATTGATAATCGGGTTGAGAAAATCCGAAGGGAGCACATTGTATGCCCTGTTATGAAAGCGTGTTCATCGCACGCCAAGACATCTCTGCCGCCCAAGCCGAAGGGTTGACCGAGACTTTTTCGAAAATCATCGCCGACAACGGTGGCAACGTCGCCAGCAGCGAAAGCTGGGGATTACGTACGCTTGCGTTCAAGATGAACAAGAACCGCAAAGGCCATTACGTGTTGATGAATATCGACGCACCGGCCCCTGCGCTGCACGAGATGGAGCGTCAAATGCGCATCAATGAAGATGTGCTGCGTTATATGACGATCCGCGTTGACGCGATCGAAGAAGGCCCGTCTGCCATGGTCCGTAACAAAGACCGTGACGACCGTCCACGCCGTGGTGATCGCGGTGACCGTGGTGATCGTCCTGATCGCCCACGCCGTGACCATGATGATGCGCCCGCACCTGTGGTCGCCGATTCAAGCGAAGGAGAAGAATAATGCGCCGTGGTTTTTTCCGTCGCCGTAAAACCTGCCCGTTCTCTGGTAAGGCTGCCCCAAAGATCGATTACAAGGATCTGAAACTCCTGGGTCGTTACGTTTCGGAGCGTGGCAAAATCGTCCCGAGCCGTATCACCGCCGTATCTGCGAAAAAGCAACGAGAATTGGCCCGCGCCATCAAGCGCGCCCGCTTCTTGGGGCTGCTTCCGTACGTTGTGAAGTGAGGATGATCATTGGCTAAGGCGCTTTGCCTGGCCGATGAATACACCATGCCCATTTCACCCATCATGGCTTTAGGCGCTGGGATCTGTAGTGCGTTGGCGGTTTTTTCCA
>JAFMCK010000191.1 GCA_017857825.1 Rhodospirillales bacterium | reverse complement strand
AAAGGTGACGGCGTTTCGCCCTGATTTAAGGTTTCCGCTGCCGCCCGATCTAGCGACGCGCTTAATGGGGCGCAAAATTACAAGTGTCGAGCGGCGCGCGAAGTATCTCCTCATCCGCTTGTCCGGTGATCTCATCATGCTGTCGCATCTGGGCATGTCTGGGCGCTATCGTATTTATATGGATGCGCCGCCGCCCTTGGAGCGCCATGATCATCTGGAAATGGTGACCGATGGCGGTGTTACCATTCGTTATAACGACCCGCGCCGGTTCGGTTTTGTCGATTTGTTTGAGGCCGCGCAACTGCCGACACAAAAGTTTTTGGCAGGTTTGGGCCCGGAGCCTCTTTCCAATGCATTTGATGGCCCGGCCCTAGCCGCAGGCCTTGGTGAGCGGCGCAGTGCGATCAAAGTGGCGATTTTGGATCAGCGCGTGGTTGCCGGCGTGGGCAATATTTATGCGTCAGAAGCCTTGTTTCGTGCGGGCATCTCACCAAAACGGATGGCCCGCACCGTCAAAGGCCAACGCGCCGCGCGTTTGGCCGAAGCGATCCGCAATGTGCTGAATGATGCGATTGCGGCCGGCGGCTCATCTCTGCGCGATCATCGCCAGACTTCCGGTGAACTCGGCTACTTTCAGCACAGTTTTGCGGTTTACGGGCGCGACGGCGAAAAATGTCCGGGTTGCGATTGTGATGATGGTATTCGTCAGATGGTCCAGGGCGGGCGTTCGACATTTTACTGTGCGAAACGCCAGCGCTGATGATAGAAGCGAAGACATGATGTTACGACACCCACGCATTCGCACCCACATCTTTGCGCTATTACTGCTGATGGGCACTCTCGTAAGCGCGCTGGACGCGCGCGCCGACGGCGGGTTTCTCTCGGTGATCGAAGATCTCCCGTTGATGGCTACGTTGCAGGAAAACGAAAACGCTGCGGTGACCTTTGAGACCGCGAACGGACGCATCGCCGAAGCGGAGGCCCGTGGCCCGGTAACGCCCGACGCCGTGGGTAAATTTTATGCAGATGTGTTGCCACAGCTCGGCTGGAAACAAGTCGGTGACGGCCTGTATGCACGTGAGCGGGAGCGTTTGCGGCTGACCATCGAGAGCGATGGCGACAATGGCGCCGTTGTCAGCTTTTCGGTCTCGCCCCAAGAAAGCCATTAAGAAAGTTAGCGCTGATGCGGAAAACAGGTGCCAGCGTGGGTTGACGCAGACCTCAAGCGGCTATATAAGCTCGCCTTCCCCATTCTTGGGCCCGAATTTAAGAGGTTTTTTGAGATGGCAAACAGTGCCTCAGCTAAAAAGCGGATCCGCCAGACGGAAAAGCGTACGATTGTAAACCGTGCACGCCTGGGCGAAGTTCGCTCTGCCGTGCGCCGCGTCGAAGAAGCGATTGCTTCCGGTGACCAGGCTGCAGCGAAAGCGGCTCTGTTGGCTGCGCAGCCGCTGATGGCGCGTAGTGCTCAGCGCCGCGTGTTGGACCGTAACGCCGCCAGCCGTAAATTATCGCGCCTTTCGAACCGCGTAAAAGAGATGGCCGCTTAAACAACTACAAACAGTTGTTCAGCCAAATCTTTGATAAGCCGCAAGCTTTCGAGTTTGCGGCTTTTTTGCGTTCAGACGCCATTCCGGATTGAATGTCATGTGCAGGCAGGTTGCCTAAAAAGCGATGCCTAAAAAACAGCCATAAAGTACGCTGAATCCTGCACTCACCGTCATATTTTCAAAAAATTTTGAACTTTCAAGTGGGTAGCTAGAGTCAAGAAAATTATTTCAGTTTATTTGCCCCGTTCCCCTTTCGATCATGTTGTCACCGCGAGCGGACCTCCGTAATATCCTTATCACTTGGTCGTCACGGCGCGTATTTCTTGAGTACAAGTAAGCGGGGGTAAAATATAATATGTGTTTGTTGAAGTCCTTGCTGCCTTTTCCGGCAGAATACACAATAAAAACTTAAATATTTAAGTAAATCTTGTTGAAGATTTAGCCAATTAGTTTGTGGTTAAAAGTAAAGCGTATCAACTATCAACGATCTAAGGGGGCATCTTTCATGACCAATAGATAAAATATGATATTCTTGGGCGTGTAGCTGAAAATATGCTGCCGCCAGTACGTTTCTAGTTCAGTTGATTTGAATGCCGAGCCAAAAACGGCAACGACTGGGCTATCCGATGAAGAGAGCGTCGGCAAAGGTGTACGTCAACTATGTATGCATAGGAACATCGTACTTTTAGGATGTTGTTCATTTGCGGGTCTTCGCTTCATGGCGTTGCCAAAAGTGTGGATCAAAGAAGTGGTTGTGGCTGTGTGTCTATTAGGTCGCGCTCCGGTCAGGGGTGTCATTTTGGGGGCGAGTAACGAATGATCGACGCGACGTCTATGCACGGCAAATCGAACAATGGTCAACGTGATGATGAGCGTGACGTGCGCTCGACGCAGGCAACGGATCAGACGGAAAATCTAGACGCGAGTCAGGCGCACAAGCCTGGCGATGATCAGGGCGAGAATATGATTCGTGCTCAATGGAGCACCGTCAGTGATCAGTTGCGTGGTGAAATCGGCGAAGCGGCGTTCCAGAGTTGGATCAAGCCGATGATTATCCGCGGCATCGAAGACGGTGCCGTGCATGCCACGGTGCCGACACGTTTTATGCGTGACTGGGTGCTCGCCCATTATGCAGAACGTATTGCGACCCTTTGGCAGGAGGAAACGCCTGAAGTGGGTTCGCTTGAAGTCACAGTTCGCAATGAACGTACCCAAAATCAATTGAAAGATGGTATCCGCCGCCAAACGCCGGCAGCCGAAACGACGCGAGATGCCAAGTCCGGGCGGGAGGGCCTGAGCGCGGCGCTGGATCCCCGATTTGTCTTTGATAATTTTGTCGTCGGTAAGCCGAACGAATTCGCCTATGCGGCTGCCCGGCGCGTTGCTGAGGCAGAGCGCGTGCCATTTAATCCGCTGTTCTTGTATGGCGGGGTGGGGCTCGGCAAAACCCATTTGATGCATGCGGTCGCATGGCATATTCGCCAGACCACGCCAGACCGCACGGTGGTGTACCTATCTGCGGAAAAGTTTATGCACCGGTTTGTGCAGGCGATCCGTGAAAGCACGACGATGGACTTCAAAGACCAGTTCCGCTCGGTTGATGTGCTGATGATTGATGATGTGCAATTCATCGCCGGCAAAGAGTCCACTCAAGAAGAGTTCTTTCATACTTTTAACGCTTTGGTCGACCAGGGACGGCAGATCGTGATTTCTGCCGATAAATCCCCGTCCGATTTGGTTGGCATGGAAGAGCGGCTGATTTCGCGCCTCAATTGCGGCCTTGTCGCCGATATTCATGCAACGACGTACGAATTGCGCTTGGGTATCTTGCAATCCAAGGCTGCGCAGATGCGCGCCGATATCCCGCCGAAGGTGTTGGAATTCTTGGCACACAAGATCACTGCCAATGTCCGCGAGTTGGAAGGCAGCTTGAATCGTGTCGTCGCACATTCTCAGCTGATTGGCCGTGATATCTCGATTGAGGCCACGCAGGAGGTCCTGCATGACCTACTCCGTGCCAATGACCGCCGGGTCACCATCGAAGAAATCCAAAAACAGGTCGCCAACCATTTCAATATCCGCATTTCGGACATGCATTCGGCGCGGCGTGCGCGCTCGGTCGCAAGACCACGTCAGGTGGCGATGTATTTGGCCAAGCAATTGACCGCTCGTTCTTTGCCTGAAATAGGTCGAAAATTCGGGGGGCGTGACCACACCACGGTGATGCACGCGGTAAAAAAAGTCGAAGAGCTTAAAGCGTCCGACACTGGATTCGCAGAAGATATCGAACTTTTGCGCCGAATGCTCGAGGGTTAACCCTTCGAGTCTACGACGACCGCTAAAAATGCCATTCCAAGTCTCTGATTTTTAACGATCTTTTTCTCGCATCTGGACGCCCCATGCGCGTTTTAAAACGCTTGGGTCGTGGGGTGGGTCTGTTATAATTCACGACGCCTTTCTGAGCGGCTCTCAGGCTGCTTGTGGAAGTTCAAATGAACCCGCCCTTCCGGCACGCTGCCGGCTTAGCCAATGGGTATTTGTCGGGTCTTCATGGGTTTGTTTCCGGGCGTTTTGAATAGCTTTAGCGGCTCCTTTGATGTGGGGCCGCGCGGATAGGAAATACGGGTTTAAGCATGAAACTGACGATCGAACGGACCGATCTCCTGCGCTCCTTAGGGCACGTGCAAAGTGTTGTTGAGCGGCGAAACACCATTCCGATCTTATCCAACGTCAAGATTGAGGCGGATGGCGAAGGCGTGGCGCTGAATGCCACCGATATGGATTTGGACATTGTCGAAAAAGTGCCGGCCAATGTGTCGACACCGGGTGCCACCACGGCCCCCGCTCTGACGTTTTTCGAGATCGTTCGTAAACTGCCGGATGGCGCACAGGTCGAACTGGAAGCGCCTGGCGACGGTAAATTGACAATCCGTGCCGGTCGGTCTCGCTTTACGTTGTCTTGTTTGCCGACGGAAGATTTTCCGGTGATGACCGGCGGTGAATACGGGCATTCGTTCAAATTGGCGGCTGCCGACTTGCGTGGCCTGATTGATCGCACGCGTTTTGCGATCTCCACCGAGGAAACCCGCTATTACCTAAACGGCATCTATCTGCACGTTTCTGAATTTGAAGGGGCACAGACGCTCCGTGCTGTCTCGACGGACGGCCATCGTCTTGCCAGCTATGCGTTGCCGTTGCCCGATGGGGCTGCGGGCATGCCAGGCGTGATCGTGCCGCGCAAAACCGTCGGCGAAATTCGCAAACTGATCGACGAGACCGGTGACGACATCGAAATCTCGTTGTCGGACGCGAAAATTCGCTTTGCCTTTGACGATGCGGTGCTGACCTCAAAGTTGATCGACGGCACGTTCCCCGATTATCAGCGCGTGATTCCGGCCGGTAATGACAAGGAAATGAGCGTTAACCGGAAAATGCTCTCAGATGCGGTCGACCGTGTGTCTGCGATTTCGTCGGAAAAGTCCCGCGCCGTGAAACTGGCGCTTGGTGCTGATAATTTATCGCTGTCCGCCTCCAGCCCGGAAAACGGCACTGCGCAAGAAGACATCGAAGTCTCCTATAGCTCTGATGAGTTTGAGATCGGTTTCAACTCGGCGTATTTGCTCGACATCGCGCGGCAGATCGATGGCGACACGGCGGTGTTCATGCTTGCCGATGCCGCGTCACCGACGATCATTCGCGGGTCGGAAGATTCCGGCACGATTTATGTTTTGATGCCGATGCGGGTCTGATCGGTAGCAGCTTATTTTCGACGTGCGTTTTATAAGACAGGAGCGAACTTAGGGACGTGGCAGGCATAACCGCCATCACCAAGGACGAAGATGCATTTCCAGGCGCCGCACAAACGGCGGCGGAAGCTGATGCCCGGGCCCCCGATCATGTTACCGGCCGGGTCGCGTTGTTACGCTTAAAATTGACCAATTTTCGCAATCATCAAAGTTCGACGATCACACCAGATGGCGTCAGTGTTGTGCTTTGTGGGGCGAACGGGGCCGGTAAGACCAATGTTTTGGAAGCGGTCTCGTTTTTGGCACCGGGGCGTGGTCTCAGGCGGGCGACATTGTCTGAAGTCACTTATGCTGATGCCGGCTGCGATCATGCGCCTGCTGGGCGCGTATGGGCCGTGGCGGCGCGGCTTGACGGTACTGATGAGCCTGTCGATGTGGGCACCGGGCTCGATCCGGATCATCAAGGTGCGCGGGAGCGTCGGATCGTCCGCGTCGATGGCGTGAATGAACGCGCACAGAGTGCTCTATGCGAACACGCCGCCGTGGTTTGGCTGACGCCGCAGATGGATGGCTTGTTCATCGAAGGCCCGGGCGGTCGACGGCGTTTTTTGGATCGATTGGTGTATGCAGCCGATCCCGCACATGCGGGCCGTGTTAGTTCTTACGAGCAGGCGATGCGCGAGCGGGCGAGATTGTTGAGCGAACGGGGGATGAACGCTGACGCGGGTTGGCTGGATGCGCTTGAAGCGCGGATGGTCGAAAAAGGGATGGCCGTTGCAGCTGCCAGGCGCGAAATGGTGGGTCGTTTATCGGCCTTTATCGCCGCCGCCGCAGGGC
>JAFMCK010000190.1 GCA_017857825.1 Rhodospirillales bacterium | reverse complement strand
ACCGTCGGAGACAGGCGTTAGGCCGCCTCATACACCACGGGATGGGACACTATCCTTCCGGTATCCTTTTGGTATCAACATGGAGAAGAATAAATTCGCGATTCTATGCATGATGAAAGCCAAAGATAATCCAAAGGATTATTCGTTTTTATCAAGCAAGAGCATACGCTAGAACAAATGAATGGCGAAAATCGCCGGGCCGGGGAGGAATTACCATGACCGATGTGACGGGACCGCTGGACGGCATCCGTATTCTTGATTTGACGCGCATCTTGGCGGGGCCGACGTGTACCCAGTTGATGGGTGACTTGGGCGCTGATATTATCAAGATCGAAAAACCCGTCGCCGGCGATGACACCAGGGGGTGGGGGCCGCCGTATCTGACAGATAAAGACGGCAATGATACCCGCGAGAGCGCTTATTATATGGCGTCGAACCGCAACAAGCGCTCGATCACCATTGATATCGGCAACCCCGAAGGCGTCAAGCTGATCAAGCAGATGCTGTCGAAGTGCGATGCGCTTTGCCACAACTTCAAGGTCGGCGGTCTGGAAAAGTACGGCCTCGGCTATGAAGATATTCACGCTGAATTCCCGCATATTGTTTATCTGCATATTTCGGGATTCGGGCGCACTGGACCGTATGCCAAGCGCGCCGGCTATGACATGTTGGCGCAAGGCATCGGCGGCGTGATGAGTATGACCGGTCCTCCAGATGGTGACCCATATAAAGTCGGCGTCGGCATTGCAGACGTAATGTGTGGCATGTACGCGACGACCGCTTTGCTGGCGGCGCTGCGTCATCGTGACCGCACCGGCCAGGGGCAGTTGATTGATCTCGCGTTGTTGGACGCGCAAGTCGCATGGTTGATCAATGAAGGCGTAAACTATCTGACGTGTGGGAAAGAACCTGTAAGGCGCGGCAATGCTCATTCCAACATCGTGCCCTACGACGTGATGCCGACGTCGGACGGCTATGTTATTTTGGCGGTCGGGAACGACGCGCAGTACAAGCGGTTCTGTGAATATGCCGAGCGCCCGGAATTGGCGACGGATGAACGCTTTCTGACAAATGATCTTCGTGTCCGAAACCGTGATGCAATCACGCCGTTGCTGCGGCAGATGATGGTGATGAAAACCACGGACGAGTGGGTGCAAGGCCTCGCGCCTTTGGGTGTGCCTTGCTCGCCTGTGAATACGATCCCGCAGACCTTTGCCGATCCGCAGATTCAGCATCGCGGCATGGCAATTGAAATGCCGCATCCAACCTCGCAAGACGGAAAATGCAATTTGATCGGCAACCCGATCAACCTTTCGGAAACGCCGGTGACGTATCGCCGTCCGCCACCGACATTGGGTCAACACACGGACGAAATCCTTGAAGAATTGCTGAACCTTGATGCCGAGGCGCGTCAAAACCTGCGCGACGCCAGCATCGTCTGATCACGCCGAAGGAGATCATCGACATGTTCACGCTGAATAATGAAATGACCGAACTGCAAGACGCCGCGCGCACGCTCGCCCGCGATGTGATTGCAGATCGCGCCGCCGAGGTCGACCGTACCGAGGCGTACCCATGGCACAACGTTGAAGTGCTGACTAAGGCCGGCTTTATGGGGATGACAATTCCTAAAGAATGGGGCGGGCGCGGCTTTTCATTCCTGCATGCGGTGCTGGTCGTCGAAGAGATGGCGAAGGTATGCGGGGTCAGCGCACGGATTGTTGTTGAGGCAAACATGGGTGCGGTGAGTGCGATTATGCGCTACGGCTCGGATGCGCAAAAGAAGTTAGCTGCTGGCCTTGTGTTGGCCGGAGATAAACCGGCGATTTGCATCACCGAACCTGACGCCGGCAGTGCCGCGACTGATATGACGACGACCGCAGTCAAAAAAGGTGACAGCTACGTCATCAACGGCCGAAAGCATTGGATCACGGGCGGCGGTGTCTCGAAGCTGCATTTGATTTTTGCACGCGTCATCGAAGACGGTGAAGATAAAGGCATCGGTGGCTTCATTGCGGTTCGTGACCAGGCCGAAGGACTGCGTGTCGGTACCCGTGAGCCGGCGATGGGTCTGCGCGGAATTCCTGAATGCGAGATGATTTTTGAAGACTTGGTTGTCCCGGAAGCCATGGCCTTGATCCCGCCGGAAGGAATCAAACGAGGCTTTGCCGGCTTAATGAATGCCTACAACTCGCAACGCGTGGGCGCGGCCACTGTGGCGCTGGGCATTGCGGAAGGCGCGTACGAAAATGCGCTGGCATTTGCGCAAGAACGTGAACAGTTCGGTCGCCCGATTTGTGAATTCCAAGGTCTGCAATGGATGATGGCCGACATGTCGGTGGGTTTAGCGGCTGCGCAGGCGCTGATCTACAAGGCCGCAGCATCAGCTGAAACATCGGGCAGCGGGTTCCCCGACATGCTGATGGCCGCGCAGGCGAAAATATTGGCTGCCGATACTGCGATAAAGGTGACGTCTGATGCCTTGCAGGTCTATGGCGCCGCAGGTTATTCGCGAAACAACCCGATGGAACGCATGTATCGCGATGCACGTATGTTCACGATTGGCGGCGGGACCGCGCAGGTGCTTCGTAATTTAGTTGCCGGTAAAATCTTGGATCGGAAACTGCCACAAACCCGCGATGGTTATGCGCAACTTGCGAAGCGTGCAGAGGCTGCTGAATGAGCACCGGCGCAGACCTCATCGCTCAGCGCCTTTTTGACGCCGGGTGTCGGCACGCGTTTGGCATCCCCGGCGGCGAGGTGTTGTCTCTGATGGATGCGCTGGATCGCGTCGGTATCCAATTCCATTTGGTCAAACACGAGAACGCCGGCGGGTTTATGGCCGAAGGCACCTATCATGCTACGGGTGCGCCGGCGATTTTATTGGCGACGGTTGGACCGGGCGTTGTGAACGCGATCAACGTCGTTGCCAACGCATGGCAGGATCAAGTGCCAATGATTTTCCTGACCGGCTGTGTCGATGCGGCTGAAGCGGAGTCGTATACCCACCAAGTTTTTGATCACACCAAAGTTATCGCGCCAATTTCGAAAGCCTCAATGCTTGCCGCTGATGGGGCTGTCGATGTCATGATCGATAAAGCCCTCGCCATCGCAACATCAGACCCGCCGGGGCCTGTGCACATTGATGTGCCGATTGGTTTGGCCGGCAGGGAGAGCAAGCGTAGCGGTTATCCGCGCTATACCAAGCCGTCACCGACGGTACCCGCAGATGGGTTTGATTTGACGCGTGCGCGCGACGCCATCGCCAATGCCATACGGCCGCTGATGATCTGCGGCGTCGAAGTCCTGCACCATGGTGCGGCAGATACGGTGTCTGAAATGGCGCGCCGTCTGTCGATCCCGACGCTGACCAGCTACAAAGCGAAAGGCGTGATCACCGAAGATGATCCACTCGCACTTGGTGGGCACGGATTATCGCCGAAGTCATATAAACTTTTGAAGCCGCTGGTTGATGATGCGGATGTGATCATATTGGCCGGCTACGATCCGATTGAAATGCGGGTTGATTGGCGCCACGCTTGGCAGCCCGGCATCGAAGGCAAAACCGTGATTGAGGTCTCCGCGCAGCCCAATCGCCATTTTGTGCATCAAGCCGATATCAGCTTTGTATGTGACGTTGGCGCTGGCTTGCGGGCGCTGACCGACGGCTTGAACGGCAAGCCGACGTGGGCAGACGGTAAGGCGTTGAAAATGCGCGAATCGTTGAAAGCGGCTTTTCCGACCGACGAAGTCTGGGGCCCCGCGGCTGTGATTGATGCGGCCCGACAAGCGTTTCCAAAACACGGTTTTGCGGCTGTTGATACCGGCGCACATCGCATTTTGCTGAGCCAGCAATGGACGTGCTACGGGCCAAGAACTTTGGTGCAGTCGAGCGGACTTTGTACCATGGGCTGCGCGATGCCGCTTGCCATGGGCCATAAAATCGCCAATCCCGACGCCCCGGTGATTGCTTTCACAGGAGATGCCGGGCTGGAGATGATCCTGGGTGAGATGGCAACCTTGCGTGATATGAAGTTGCCCGTGGTGACCATCGTCTTTGTCGATGAAAGCCTGAGCTTGATTGAGTTGAAGCAGCGCGCCAACAGCCAAAATAACGTCGGTGTCGATTTCGGCGGCACCGATTTTGCTGCCGTCGCACAAGCGATGGGCGGCAATGGCGTCACGGCAACCAGTCGGGAAACATTAATGTCGGCGATTGAGGCTGGTTTGAATGCGGATACGTTTACGGTCATCGCCTGTCCAATTGGCCGCAAGGCGTACGACGGTCGGTTCTGATATTATCGATTTTACAGCGTGATGGCCAATTAGCCGGTCCTCGCGGGCTTGAACAAGTCGTCAATATCCGTCTGTCCAAGGCCTTCGTCCTTAAGCGCCGGTCCGGTCATTATCAGATCGCCATCTTTACGGTTGATGTGATCGAGCGCGCTGGATGCCCCGGTGACGCCACCGTCACCCAAGGTCACGACAAGGGCGTTGATTGTCCCCTCGACAGCATTGATGGTACGCACAACCCGGGAAAGACGTTGATTGATGATGTCGTGGACTTGGCAGGCCTCCATAATGCGACGGCTTTCCGCATCCAGCGTTTCGAAGTAAGGGCGTGCCCCTCCATACTTAATTTCTGAGCCCATTTTTGCCGACACCGCTGCAATCCGCTCGCTCGCGCCTAATATTGTTTCTGTCGCTGCCTCGGCTTCGGCATTGATGGCGTGGATTTGGTCGGCAGCACTGTCGAGAATCAGACCTTCGCCTGCCGGACGGTGAACGCTGACCAAATCTTGGCGCATTTTTTGGACCAATTGAAAAAGAAGTAGAACTTCCTCCTCTAACGCTTTGCCTGTATCGAGCCCGGGCATCGGACTGCACCTCATTCAAAAATATGTTACTTTCATCATACGCACGATAAAAACACTGGCATTAACTTTTAGGTGCACCTATCTCCCTATCACACAGTGGAGAAACATCATGTCCGATAAAGTTGAAAAGACTGAAACTGAGTGGATGGCGCAATTAGGGCTTGAGGCTTTTAAGGTTCTACGCATGAAAGGGACGGAAAGTGCAGGCACCAGTGCGCTCAATCGTGAAAAGCGAAGCGGTATGTACGTATGTGCCGGCTGTGGCGGGTCGCTTTTCGATTCCGAGACGAAATTTGAGTCCGGTACCGGTTGGCCAAGTTTCTATGCACCCAATGACCCGGACGCGATCGAAGAAGAGGTCGACAAGGGATTTTTCATGACGCGCACCGAAGTGCATTGTGCGCGTTGCGACGGGCATCTTGGGCATGTGTTTCCAGACGGCCCCGAACCAACGGGGCTGCGGTACTGTATCAACGGTGTATCGCTGAAATTCCGCCCGTCTGAATAGTCAGCAAAGCTCTAAATGGTCATGCTCACATAACCAGGCAGGGCTTCGATCCGCCTAAACCACGCATGGATGGCGCTGTAAGGGGCCATGTCGAAGCCGCCCTCATGAGCAACGTGGGTGTATGCGTAAAGGCTAATGTCGGCGACGGTTGGCCCTTCACCTACAAGCCACGAATTTTTCGTAAGTTGCGTGTCCATCAGGTTGAGCGCCGCGTAACCTTGCGAGACCTTTCCATCGCGTGCGGCTTCTTGAGCGGGGGTTAGCAAGGTTAGATGCGTCCAAAACCGCAGTGTTGCGATGTTTGGCTCGTGCGAATATTGCTCGAAGAACATCCATTGCAACGTGCGGGCGCGGGCCAGCCGATCAGATGGCCACCAGGGTGTGCCGTCCGCCAGGTAACATAAAATCGCATTCGACTCCGCAACGGGCGTGCCGTCTTCCAATTCCAGCACCGGAATGCGTCCGTTAGCGTTGAGACGTTGTAAGAAGGTCTCGGTTCTGGTTTCGGCTTTCAGTATGTCATACCTGACGTACTCATAGTTGATACCAAGAAATCCCAACAATAATCGTACTTTATAGCCATTGCCGGAAATCGGATCGTCATGCAGCGTCAATTTGTTTGTCATTGCATTGCCATCGTTGTTGTCGCGGATTGCGGAGCGTCTATGATTGTCATACGCCATTGCTGCATTTCTGAGCGCTTCAGCTCAAAGGATATTTGTTAATCCGGGACTTACAAAAGCTAATATCA
>JAFMCK010000189.1 GCA_017857825.1 Rhodospirillales bacterium | reverse complement strand
GCCGCCGCCGCTGGAAAGCGACCGCGAAATGAACTCGGAATCCGCTACGAGGCCGGCGACAACCGCAGACCCTGTCGCTGCGTCAGAGACCACATCAAAACCGGCACCGGAAGCTGCTGGATCCATGAACGAAACCATGCCCGCACCGGAACCCGCACCCGCAGCAGAGGCGATGCCGACCACAGAGGCGGCACCGGAAAAATCACCTGAACAATCAATTGAACGTTCAATCGAATCTAGCCCGCCCCCGCCGCCCGCTGATCCGAATCCGGCACCGACGCCGCCGGCAGTACCGGTGGAATCCGTCGAACCCGCTTCGCCGGCCCCTGCCCCGATTGAACAAGCTGCGCTGCCGGAAGCGGACGCGCCCACCGACGCACCGCCGCCCGTCGCGATGCCGGAAGAAGCCAAGCCCGGCGAGGCCGACTACCAAGAAGGCCTGCGCTATTACAACGGCGATGGCGTCGAACGTGATTTTGGCCGCGCCGCGCAACTATTCATCAAGGCCGCAGACGCAGGCCACGCGGGCGCACAGTACAACTTAGGAATCATGAATTATATTGGCCAAACCGGCGGCCAGGACTTCGTAAATGCCGCCAAGTGGTTCGAAAAAGCCGCCAGCACCGGCCACGCACAAGCGCAGTACAATCTGGGTTTCCTGTATTACGAGGGCAAAGGCGTGGCCCGTGATATCGACACCGCGTTTGCCTGGATCGAACGCGCCGCGAATCAAGGCTATGCAAAAGCCGTCAAAGCCCGCGACGCATTCATGTAACATATCAAGCAACAAAGAAAGGAGGCTTCACGATGGCCGACTATGAGAAAAATCCGGCAACCAACAAAGACCCAGAGGATTTAAACACCAGCGAAATGCGGCAAGCGACGCGCGGGAAAGGTACGCTTTATGCCGTGATCGGCGGCACCGCGCTGATCGTCGTCCTGTATCTCGGTTTATTCTAAGGCGAGATACGCGCTTATTCGATTGCCAACAACGCTGTCAGACGGCGTATATCTGCCACTGACTCCAACGCCATCAACTTATTGAATGCATCTTCTGCCCCCGCTTTTTGCGGCAGGGCACGGGTCCAGCAGTCTGCGAATTTGGCATACAATTCCTGATCGGACATCGCGTTGTCGCCGCTGCGCCCGACCATGTTGTCGATGCGCTTTTCATGGGTCGTGCCGTCCTGGCAGGTGACGGTGACTTCAGCGTCCCAAGGTTGCGCTTCGCCCTCAGCAAAGGTTTCTGCCTGAATACGCGATAGCAAGGGAGTGACCTCGGGCGCGCGGAACGCTGTGCCCTCGAAATCCTTGAGCAACACGGCACCATCGACGAGGGCCCGGGCGACGGCATACTGCACGCTAAATTTCGCCTCGAGCACCGACTGCGGCTGCGGCGTGTTGGTGTGGCGGAACCGCTGTTGATGCACGCGGATGCGCACGTGATCTATATCTTCTGCACGTACGCCTTCTTGGTGCACCAAATCGATGGCAGCCTGGATCGCGTGATGGGTGCTGCCGCAGCACGCGAACTGCTTGATGCCGATGCTAGGGGCATCAATCGCCAGAGGTCCGGTCCATGTGTCCGTCAAAGGCGCCACATCGAACGTGCCGACACCGTTAAAGACATTTAAAAACCCCTGGTGATGTTCAAGGGCGCCCGGGTTTGCATCAAATCCCCGCTCCGCCAACAGCACCGCCATCACGCCGGCGCGCGCCGAATGCCCAACGTGCAACGGCTTGGTCATGGTGCCGAAATTCGCCTTTAGGCCGCTCGCCAGCGACGCCGCAATGGCCAGGGCCAACGTCGTACGATTTACATCCAAACCGATCAGGCGTGCCAACGCGGCGACGGTCCCGAAAATCCCGAGCGTTGCGGTCGGATGCCAGCCTTTGTCGTAATGGTGCGGATGCACAGCCTGAGCAAACCGATGCTCGGCCTCGTGCCCGACCTGATAGGCGGCGAGCAGCTCCGAGCCTGATTTCGCGTGGTCTTCGGCCATGGCAAACAGCGGGGCCACCAACGGCACCGACTGATGCCCACCCAATACGGCGCTGAAGTCATCAAAATCAAGCGCGTGCGACGCCGTCCCATTAATGAAGGCGGCATCCAGAATGCTGGTGCGTTTATCGGTCGCAAAAATCAGACTGTCGCCCGGCGCATCGCCGACACCCGGAGTCGATAAAAGGATTTGCGTACAAGGCTCGGGCAGGCCGGCAAGGGTCACGCCGATGGTATCGGTAATACCCGCTTTTGCGGTGCGTGCGGCGCCTTGCGATACGTTATGGCCATCGAATGCCAAAATATTGGTTGCGAACGCGCGCAGAATTTCCGTTTTGTCCGCGTGAGCTAAGCCGTCCATGTTGCCTCCGTTCCATTTTTTATGCCGACCATAGCACGCTTAAGAAAACAATGCCTATGTCCACATGACACTTCATTGCATTGCTCCAATACGATTACTCGACCCAAATCTATGACACCCGATTTGTCTTGATAAAATACCGTCTTAAGCCTCTTTATGCGCGATGTTTTTAGAAGTCGTGATTTGGTGCACTTTGACGCAACCGACAATCATGCGCCTATCAGCATATTAACAAACACGGACATTGCCGACATGGCTATACAGCAGCGCGTTACAGACGGATTAATCGTGATTGCCCTTATCCTTTCAGGCTTTGGTTCGGCAACAGCATTTGCAGATGCTGCGCCGGGCACGCCAATACTGAAGAAAAAACCGGCACCAAGCATCGCGCACAGCATACCTGGATGCACCTGGATTGCGCAAAAGACCCTATTCGCCATCCTGCGCGAAGACATCGTCTCCGCAAACGATTTGATGGTGCTATTTGATCGCTTCGAATGCCCGAAGTTGCGCCTTCGCCAAGCTTTTGATTGTGCGGCCACTCAGTCTTCATCGCAAAGCGCGGAGGCTACAAATGCTGCAATAGATGCTTGTTGGGAAGACCCGGTGGCGCCTCCCCTTAAACCAACAACGCCTTCGGACACCCCCGCCCAGAAATCTAAATAATTGAACGATACGAGCACCCAATCGCCGTGAAAACGAGCGTCACCGTTCTTAGGCAAAAGGGCCCGATCACCCCAGCCTTGTTGGCGGCGTTGATCGTTCTCTTGATACATGGTGGGTTGTGGTTTTTGCTGCGCGAAACCGTGTCACCGCCTGCTGCCCTGCAGGGAGTGGGGTCGCTGTCCTATACGGTCGGCGCGCCGGGAGAGCAGAACATCATTATGGATGATGATGTCCGCGCGCGGGTCAATCGAGATATGCAGCTCATTGCAAAGATCGCGCGTGGCATCAGGCTATATGCGGCGCGTGGACGAAACGCCAAGGTTATCCCCATCGCACGCGCGCACGGGTTGAACGTCGTCGCCGGCGCATGGATCGGGGCAGACAGCGACGAAAATGATCTTGAAATCAGGGCACTCTATCAAATCGTCAGCCGATATTCTTACATTCGCGACGTTATTGTCGGCAACGAAACATTACTCCGTAAAGACTTGGAGCCAGCGGCGTTGATCGACCTGTTACACAGGGCACGTCGGAAAATTCGACAGCCTGTGTCTACCGCCGAGACATGGGATATTTGGCTGGCACACCCGGAACTGGTACCCGCGGTCGATTTCATTGCGTTACACGTACTTCCATACTGGGAAGGGATCGATCCCGACGTTGCCGTTGATTATGCTTTGGATCGTTATAAAGCGGTGCGTAAGGCTTATCCCGGCAAACGGATCGTGATCGCCGAGTTCGGATGGCCCAGCAAAGGTTATAACAACCGAGATGCCGGCACCGGGGCTACACGCCAAGCCGAGGTGATCCGTAGCTTCTTGCGTGCGGTCAACGATCAGGGCATTGAGTTCAATATTATTGAAGCATTCGATCAGCCGTGGAAATCGCGCGAGGGTAGCGTTGGCGCATACTGGGGGCTGCTTGATGCCGATGGCAATGCGAAGTTTCCTCTTATTGGCGAATTCAGAGACGCAACCTTTTATCCGAGACTGTTCTTGGCATTGGCCCTCGGGTTGCTTGCGAGCGTTGTTGTGTTGGCTATAGTGCGCTCAACCATGGGCCACGCACTCGTGATATCTTTGACCTGCAATGCGCTCAGCACACCATTGGCTTTGGCGCTACTATATCCATTGGAAAATTATTTGAATGTCGGTTCTGCGATTGCCTGGGCAGTCGGTATTTTACTAATGGTCCCGTTGACATTGATGACGCTCGTTAAAGTGCACGAGGTTGCCGACGTGACATTGGGCTTCACACCACGCCGCCTGATCACAGGTCCGATTGCGACCACTGACACTCATCGCTTTCCCAAGGTCTCAATCCAAATTCCGGCGCATCGGGAAAATCCCGATGTACTGATCGCAACCCTCAACAGCGTTGCCAAGCTCAATTACCCTGACTTCGAAGTGCTGGTAGTCATCAACAACACACCTGAAGAGGCACTGTGGCAACCCGTGGAAGCCACCTGCCGCGCGCTCGGTTCGCGGTTTAAATTTCTCAATTTGATGGGTGTGCAGGGCTTTAAAGCCGGCGCCTTGAATCAGGCACTTTCTCAGGTCAGCCCCGACGCCGAAGTGATTGCACTATTAGATGCAGATTATGAAGTACACGCCGATTGGCTGAAAGACCTAGTACCTTATTTTGCAAATCAGAACATCGCCCTGATCCAAGCCCCTCAAGATCACCGCGATGCGGGCCAGAGCTTCATGAAAACCATCATGAACAGCGAATACGCCGGGTTCTTCGACATCGGGATGGTCCAACGCAACGAAAACGATGCCATCGTTGCCCACGGCACCATGTTGCTGTTGCGCCGTTCTGCGTTTGACGCCGTCGGCGGCTGGGCCACCGACACGATCACCGAGGATACCGAGCTTGGGTTGCGGCTTTTTGAAGCGGGCTTTAGCGCTTTGTATACAGACCACCGGTATGGCTACGGCTTACTGCCCGACACCATGCAGGCGTTTATCACCCAACGCCATCGCTGGGCGTTCGGTGCGATGCAAATAATCCGCAAGCACTGGCGTCATATGTTGCCTTGGAGTCAGACATTAAAAACCCCACAAAAAGCGCAGTTCGTCACCGGGTGGTGCTATTGGTTAGCGGATGCGTTCGGCGTGCTGGCAGCGGGTCTAAATGTGTTGTGGGTACCGATGATCTTGTTTGTCGGCGTGCTGATTCCGACGTTGCCGTTTACGTTGCCAATCTTAGCGATGTTTTTCGTTAACCTGTTGCATTGTCTTATTTTATATCTCGTCCGCGTACGCATCGCGCCAAAACATATTTTCGGCGCAGCACTCGCGGCGATGAGCCTGCAATTCACCGTCGGGTGCGCTGTCGCCGAAGGGTTGCTCGGCGTGCAGCTTGCATTCAAACGCACCGACAAAGGCGGGGGCGCACAGCGAACACCATTTCCGGCCCGGCGTGAGTTTTGGTTTGGTGCTATTTTGATCGTCGGCGCCGCTGCGCTCTATCTCTCAAACACCACTGAAGCCATCGAATTGAATGTGTTTGCTATTACCCTGCTCGTTCAGAGTTTGCCGTTCTTGGCAGCCGTCGTCCTAGCCTACACAGAACGCCTTACAGCTAAACATGAGGCACCCTTGGCTCAACCTGCCCAATAGCAAGGGTTCTTTTATTTTCCCCGCCGACGCACCCGCTCGCGATGCAGAATGTAGAGCCCGCTAAGAGCAACCACGACCGCCCCACCCAGCGTGTAGGTATCGGGCACATCACCGAACAAGAGATAACCAAACAACGCCGCCCAGATGACATTCATATATTTGAACGGCGACACCAGCGCAGCTTCGCCCAGGCGAAACGACTCGATCAATAAATAGTGCGCAATTCCCAGCAGCACGCCGCTGGCGACAAAGTACTTAAGCTGCCCCATTTCCATCGGTTGCCACGGCACAAAGACTGACGAGATAAACCCGGCCACCGCCACGCACGTGGTGGTCACGAACAACACGGCCACTGTGCTTTCGCTGGCGGCCATCTTGCGGGTGATGACATCGCGCATCCCGCCCAACAATGCCGCCACCAGCGGAAACACGGCAAACCATTGAAACGCACTGGACCCGGGTCGAACAATCAGCACGACCCCTA
>JAFMCK010000188.1 GCA_017857825.1 Rhodospirillales bacterium | reverse complement strand
TCTATCTATCATATATATTTCGCGTATGCAGCATCATCCTTTGCGTCGATGCATGACATCTTTACGAAGGACACGTAGGCGGTCGGAAAATAAACGACGTAAACACCACCCGTCACCTGGCCTGCGCGGGAATGACGACGACGTGCTCAAAAAGCCGCCGAAACCTCCCATTACCGTCATCATGCGCGTGCGAAACATTCTTCTGGCAGAACGAGAACAATGGGCATTGTGGGTGCCGGTCGCGTTCGCAAGTGGGATTGCAGCATATTTTGCACTGCCGATTGAGCCACCCGTTGCATGGGGCATGGGGACAAGCGGCTTGCTGCTCGCCCTAAGCCTGCTCAGCCGAAACGATGCAGCGCGGGCGATGACGCTTGGTTTGATGACGGCAGCCCTCGGCTTCACGGTGGCAACGGCGCGGACCGAAGCCGTCCGAGCCCCGGTTTTAGCGCAAGAAATAGGGCCGATCACATTGATAGGCACCGTGCGCAACGCCACCCCGGCACCGGGTGCGGTAAAGCTGGTTTTAACGGATATTGACGCCGAACATTTGGCCACCGATTCGACCCCGGCACGGGTTCGCATCACCGTGCGCACAAAAGGCGAAGCATCGACTTTGCTGAAGCCGGGCGATCGCGTGTCGATTCTGGCAATATTGCGTCCGCCACCGCCACCCGTGATGCCGGGGGCGTTTGATTTTCAGCGGCATGCGTATTTTCTCAAAATCGGCGGGTACGGCTTTTCGTTGCAAGCGCCGATCCGGATCGGGCATGTCCCCGCCAAAACCTTTGCAGAAGCCCTGTCGCGCCGCGTTGAAGCGTTGCGCCTTGCCATTGCAACGCGCGTACTCGTGCGGGGCCGGGGGCCGCCGGGCGCAGTGGCGGCGGCATTACTGACCGGGCTTCGAGGCGCCATCGACGCCACGACCCTACAAGCGATGCGAGATGCCGGGATCGCACATCTGTTGGCGATTTCGGGTCTGCACATCGGGCTGGTTGCCGGGTTAGTGTTTGGCGGTATTCGATTGCTGATCGCCGCCGTCCCCTGGATGGGGCTCCGATTAAATGCCAAAAAGGTTGCAGCCGCCGTGGCCATCCCAGCCGCCTTCAGCTATGCCATGTTGGCCGGCTTCACGGTACCGACGGAGCGCGCGTTCTTGATGACCGGGCTGTTTCTCACCGGCATTTTGATGGACCGGCGCACACTGACGCTTCGCACCGTTGCCTGGGCAGCGATGGTTGTGCTGATACTTGCACCCGAAAACCTGATGTCACCCGGCTTCCAGATGTCATTTGCCGCCGTCACTGCGCTGATTTCGGCTTATGCATGGTTGGCTCGGCGGCGACGGCTGCGCGGCCCCTCGGCAAAGGGCGAGGGAACGCTCGCCACGCTGAACACGAACGCATTCCGCTATGTCGGTGGCGTGGTGCTGACCACCCTGATTGCCAGTGCCGCGACCGGGCCGTTTGCGGTGCATCACTTTCAGCACGTTGCCGTGCTCGGCATCGTCGCCAACACGCTGGCCGTGCCTTTGGCGGCGTTCTGGGTGATGCCCAGCGGCCTGTTGTCGGTGCTGGCGATGCCGCTCGGTCTGGAAGATCTGCCATTGGCGCTGATGTTCCAAGGACTCCGATGGATACTCGACAGCGCGACTTGGGTCTCGGGACTGCCCGGCGGCACCGCCGATATTGTCGCGCCGCCAACGTGGTCGATGCTGCCGTTGGTGCTGGGCGGCCTTTGGCTGACACTATGGCAGACACAGTGGCGACTGCTCGGCGTGCCCATCTTCATCTTTGGCATACTTGGTCCGGCTTTCGCGCAACCGCCGCACATCATCATCGACGGCGAAGCGCGTGTCGTCGCGGTCAATGAGCTAGGGCAGGGGTTATTGCTCTCGACACACCGGGCCGGGCGGTTTGAGGTTGCCCGCTGGACGCAACGGCTCGGCTATGGCGAGGCGCCAGGTCGCTGGCCGGTAGATGTGGAGATCACGACAGGCGGACTCAGGTGTGAAGCCGCCGGCTGCGTCATACACCGGACCGATGCGGTGATTGCGATAGCAAAAATCACAGATGCATTGCTCGAAGACTGTCGTCACGCTGACATGGTGATCGCCCTGGTGCCGGTGCGCGCACCGTGCCGGCCACCCTGGGGCGTGATTGATCGGTTTGATTTATGGCGATACGGCACGCATGCGGTCACGTTTCACAAAAACGGGCCAAACATACAGACCGTCAACACATCGCGAGGACGAGCCCTGGGTGCTGTCACACACCCCCTAGTAATGGCGATAAAGCGCTTTCAGGACACCCTGCACTTTAACCTGATCAGGACTAAAAATGCGGGTTTCATAGTCTTTGTTCGCAGGCTCAAGCGCAATGGAATCGCCGCGTCGGCGTAGGCGCTTCAAGGTCACTTCGCCGTCGTCAACCAGCGCCACGACAATCGCGCCATTTTCCGCGGTTTCGGTTTCGCGGATAATCACCGTATCACCGTCCAGAATACCGGCTTCGATCATCGAGTCGCCATCAACCTCAAGCGCATAGTGATCGCCGCCGGAAATCATTGCCGCCGGGACATCAATAAAGTTGCTAGGATCGCGCAACGCTTCGATGGGTGTGCCCGCAGCGATCCGCCCATACAACGGCAGTTGCACGGATTCTGCCGCTTCAGCGTCTGCCCGCGGCCGGGTACCTGCGAGCGCAAAATCACCCGTGATCACCTCGGGCTGGAATGTTGACGCCTTCGGCGCCGGTTTTGCGGCACCAGATGCAGCCGAATTTTCCGGCAATTTCATAACTTCAAGGGCCCGCGCACGGTGCGGCAGACGACGGATAAAACCACGTTCCTCCAACCCGGTGATCAAGCGATGGATGCCGGACTTGGATTTTAAGCCCAGCGCTTCCTTCATTTCATCGAACGAGGGCGATACGCCGCCTTTCTTCAACGACTCGTCAATGAACATCAGGAGTTCATACTGCTTGCGGGTGAGCATCTAGCGGTTCCTTTGGATGACATCCCCAAATATAGTGAGTCATTTCGGGATCAGAATAAGAACAAAGACAAAACAATCGTTAATTGTTCTACTTAGGTTCTTATTTTAAGTCAAGAGGGTTGGTGGGGTGCCAGCATCATTTTGAGGCCCCAACGTCATGCTACCCTCCCGCGTCATCCTGAACTTGATTCAGGATCCACTTCAGCGCGAAACCGCCGACCGCCGGGCGTTTACACAGCGATAGATCCTGAATCAAGTTCAGGATGACGCAAAAAATATTAGGTTAGGAGAGGGAATCCCGCAGCGCCCTAAAACTGCAGCGACGAAAATCCAAGCGGGATGATTTTAACGACATCGCCTTGCCGCGCCGGTCCTGCACCGATCTCGCGCATAATCAAACAATCGGCGTCGGCGAAGGCGGCGAGCATAGAACTGTCTTGGCGATCGAATGGGGTCGCAGTCGGCAAATCGGTATCTGACGGTGTAAGCTTGGCGCGCATGAAATCCAAACGCTTGCCGTTCGGCCCTAAATCACAGCCGAGGCGCGCCGCCTGATACAACGGCTTTGCCGGCAGGCCCAGCATGCACTCAATCGCAGCACGCATGAAGATCGCGGCACACACTCCGGTCGAGACCGGATTACCTGGCAAACCCAATAGGTGCATGCCGCCGATATTGCCAAAAATCAGCGGCTTTCCTGGACGCATGGCAATTTTGTAAAAACCCAGATCTAAACCTTCACCGCCGAAAACAGACTGGATCAGATCGTGGTCGCCGACACTGGCGCCGCCCGATGTCACCAGCATGTCAAAGCCCGCCGCATCTTTGAGCTTGGCGCGCAGACTTTCCGGACGGTCTTCGGCAACGCCCAACGAGACAGCTTCCGCGCCCAGCACCTGCGCATACGCCACCAAGGCCACCGAATTCGAGCTGACGATCTGATCGGGCCTGCGCGGCGCGCCCGGCATCACCACCTCGTCACCGGTCGACAACACGGCAATACGAGGTTTCCGGCGCACACGGAACCATGTGGCGCCTGCGGCAGACGCCAATCCAAGGTCTCGCGCCGTCAGCAGGGTATCTGCGGCAAGCAAAGTCTTGCCGGCGGCAAAATCGAGCCCTTTAGGGCGCACCCACGCGCCCAGTTCAGGGGCCTCGTTGATGATGATCGTGTCGCCGTCCGTCGTCGTGTCTTCTTGGATGACGATGCTGTCGGCACCCTGTGGCAAGGCGCCGCCGGTGAAGATGCGCGTGCATTCGCCTTGGCCGACGGTGCCGGCGAAAACGTGGCCCGCTGCCGCTTCGCCAATCTGCGTCAGCTGAGCGGGCGCGGCAGGGATGTCAGCGGCGCGAACCGCATAACCGTCCATCGCCGACACCGCTTGAGGCGGATGCGAGACATCGGCAATGATATCATCTGCGAGCACGCGCCCAAGCGCATCGGCGACAAAAATTTCTTCACCGGCGAGCGGCTGGATCGCAGCACGAATTTTGGCGAGCGCTTCATCGATGCTGAGCATCACGGCGCCTCAAAGTTGCCGGATTTTCCGCCCGCTTTATGGGTCAGGCGCACGTCAGTGATACGCATTCCGCGGTCGACGGCCTTGCACATGTCATACACGGTCAGCGCTGCGACCGAGACCGCAGTCAGGGCTTCCATCTCGACACCGGTTTGGCCATTCAGCTTGCAGGTAGCGACGATATCGACGGCATCACGGCTGGGATCGCAAACCAGATCAACTTTGACCGACGTCAACGCCAGCGGGTGACAGAGTGGAATCAAGTCGGGCGTGCGCTTTGCCCCCATGATGCCCGCCAGTTGTGCGACGCTGAGCACGTCGCCTTTTTTAAAACCGCCGGCCATGATTTTCGCCAAAGTTTCCGGCGCCATCAGGATGCTGCCTTTGGCGGTCGCGGTGCGTTCGGTCGCGGCTTTGTCGCCGACGTCGACCATGACCGCATTACCGTCTGCGTCTAGGTGGGTAAATTCAGCCATGACGTTGCCTTTGCCAGATGCTCGGGGGCCGCGGGGGTGGACACGGGTGTCAACTTACGCGGCCATTTCAGGGGACAACAGGGCGCGGGTGGCCGCCGCCACGTCGTCTTGGCGCATGAGACTCTCGCCGATCAAGAAGCACTTGGCACCGACTTTTGCCATCCGGTCCAAGTCGCTGCGCACGAATAAACCGCTTTCACAGATCATGACCTTGTCAGCCGGCACATCGGCGGCCAATGCCTCGGTTGTCGCAATGTCGACGTCGAGGGTTTTGAGGTTACGATTGTTGATGCCGAGCAGAGGGGTTTCCAGCGCCAGCGCGCGCTGAAGTTCTTCGGCATCATGCACTTCGACCAATACGTCCATGCCGTAATCCGTCGCGGCCGCTTCAAGTTCAGCCGCCTGAGCATCCGACAACGCCGCCATGATCAGCAGGATCGCGTCGGCGCCGAGCGCACGGCTTTCAGCAATCTGATAGGTATCGAGCATAAAGTCCTTGCGCAGCACCGGCAGCGATACGGCGGCACGCGCGGCCAGCAAATATGCATCGTCGCCTTGGAAGTAGGGGATATCAGTGAGCACGCTCAAACATGCAGCGCCACCGGCTTCGTACGCTTGCGCTAAGCTTGGAGGATCAAAGTCATCACGGATCAGCCCTTTGGACGGCGAGGCTTTCTTGAGCTCGGCAATCAAGCCATAGCCACCGGCTGCAACCTTAGCTTTTAGCGCACGCGCAAAGCCGCGCACCGGGCTCGCCACGCGTGCCGCATCCTCAATCTCGGCCCAAGAACGCTTGGCGCGGGCAGCATTAATATGGGCCCGTTTGTCGGTGCAGATTTTGGTAAGAACGTCACTCATCAATGGCTCACGCGTCTGCAGGGACGGCGTTGGTAATCGCGACGAGTTTGTCCAACGCCGCCTGCGCCGCGCCCTCATCAATCGACTTTGCCGCCAAATCGACACCTTGCTTTAGGTTTTCTGCCGTGCCGGCAACCATGAGCGATGCCGCCGCATTCAGCAGGACGATATCCCGATACGGACCGGGCGCGCCTTGCAGCAAGGTACGGATCGCTTCGGCATTCGCCATTGGATCGCCGCCCTTCAGTTCATCCAGCGTGGCCCGTGGCAAACCAGCATCTTCGGGCGTAACTTCGAACTCGCGGATTTTACCAGCTTCGAGGGCGACCACCTG
>JAFMCK010000187.1 GCA_017857825.1 Rhodospirillales bacterium | reverse complement strand
TTATCGATCAAGCCTTGCATCCGCGCGGCCACGTCTTCACCCAAGGCGCGGTCTGTGACGATCAGCCATGCCGGTGAATCCGGCCCATGTTCGGCTTGTCCGACCAAATCAACGGCGACCACTTCTGCGTCAGCGGATTTATCGGCAATAACCAAGATCTCAGTCGGGCCGGCGAATAAATCGATGCCAACACGACCAAATAACATACGCTTGGCTTCGGCGACGAAGCGATTGCCGGGGCCGACCAAGATGTTGGCGGGATGACCGGTAAACAGACCGAACGCCATCGCCGCGATCCCCTGCACACCGCCCAACGCCAAAATATGATCCGCGCCACACAGATCCATTGTGTACAGAATTGCCGGATGGATGCCGCCCCGCTGCTGACTGGGTGCCGAGCACGAAATCACGTTATTGACCCCAGCGACTTTCGCGGTTGTGATGCTCATAATCGCAGATGCGACGTGCGCATACCGCCCGCCGGGCACATAACAGCCGGCGGCCTGCATAGGGATCAGCTTTTGCCCGGCCCACAAGCCCGGCGACAATTCGGTCTCAAACTCGGAGACGCTGGCAAGCTGTGCTTCAGCGAATTTTCGCACCCGCTCGTGGGCGAATTTGATGTCGTCTTTCAGTTGATCGGATACCCGTGACGCCGCCGCCGCACGTGCTTCCGGCCCGACAACGATTTCGCCGTCCCATCCATCCAACTTTTGGCCATACGCGCGCGCTGTATCTTCACCACCTTTCTCGATTTCAGCGAGCATATCGGCGACGATCTTGCGGGTTTCCTGTTCGCCGGTGGCAGAAGTTTTCTCAGCTTTTTTAAGGTATTCGGTGGCCATATTCGTACGTCTCCGTCGGGGGCTTAGAGCTTATACAGCGTTAAATCTAGTTGGGTGGCAAAAGCGCCTAAATGTAAACGCTTACATAATGCTGTCATTGTCGATTATTTCTGTCAATTAATTTGCGAATCGTCGCGTGACGGAAATACCGCGTTTGCAGATCACCGCGATTAATTTGCGTAAAAATTATCCGCTTTTTGAACCCCGTTGTGCTTTCCCCGCGCCACCAGCCGGGTCGCGCTTATGTGCTGCGATCCATGCCACCTGATAACGACGCGCACTTTCCGTTAGGTACCCTTGGATGCGCTTTTGCGCAGACTCATTGTCGGTGAACCATGTCGACATACCCTTGATAAACCGGGTCGCCGTGCCTTCGGGTGCCAACGGCGTCTTCCCGTCTTCGAGCACCGCCGCGAAATAGCTGACATGCGCGATCAAGCGAAATACGTTCGGTTGACCGTCATAATTTTGATCTGCAATGGCACGCAACACTTGCTGGCGCTCTCCCGTCGGGAGTGCGTCCAAGCTTTTCATCAAGTATGCCTGAATAAGGTCCGTCGCGGCTTGGTAGGCATTTCCCCCTTCAGCGACGTCTCCGGCCAGCGCATCGGCTTTGTCGGCCATGGTTGCGAATATGCCCTGCTGCATCTCGCGTTGGCCTGCAAGAAACACTTCAACTGCAACATTTAATTGTTTTCTTGCCCGCTCACGCTTACCAAGTCCGAACACTTACTTCTCCAACCTACATCGAATAATAATAGCGTGTTGATCCGTTGAAGCCAGTGACAAGAATGTCATATTTCATGACTCAAAATGGGTCAGCCCAGAAGCGCCCCCAAGAAAACAATCAGACCAAAATCACGATTCGATTTAAACCGGGCCAGACAATTGTCAGGTACATCAATCTTCAATGTTGAGACCTGCCACGCCATCTGCATCGCCCCGCATGCAAGCATGACAAAATAAAACCAACCTAAACCTGATAGCGCGCCGGCAATCGCCAGCAACAGAACCGTCAGCGCATATACACAATATACAAAAGGCCGCGTATGCCGTCCGAGTTTAATTGACGACGATTTGACGCCGACCAAAATGTCGTCCGCCTTGTCTTGGTGACCATAGACAGTGTCATAGCCGAGCGTCCAAAAGAAACCAGCCACATACATCACCACCGCCGGTGTTTCGACCTCGCCGGTGATCGACGCCCAAGCCAATAACGCACCCCAATTAAAAGTCAGGCCTAAGAACGCCTGCGGCCAATAGGTGATTCGTTTCATCAACGGATAAACGACAACCAACGCAAGCGACGTGATCCCCAACGTGATCGCCGTGGCGTTGAACTGAACCAGCACGCCCAGGCCGACCAACAACAGCGCGCCCAAAAACCAAATCGCAACACGCACCGGCACTTCGCCGGACGCAATCGGCCGCTGCGCCGTGCGTGCCACTTGCCCGTCAATGTCGCGGTCCCAAAGGTCGTTGATGACGCACCCTGCGCCCCGCATCACAAATGCACCAAGCGCGAACAGCGCAACAAAGGCGGCCGGTGGCATGTCTGCCCCGCTGGCCTTCGCAGCCATCGTCACCGACCACAGGCACGGCAACAGCAGCAGCCACGTGCCAATGGGCCGATCCGCGCGCAGTAGACGTAAATATGGCCTCCACGGTCTGGGCGTAAGGCGCAGCATCCATGAGTCGCCGCGAATATCGGTTGCTTGGTCGGGATTAAATCCAGGTCTCATCATGACCCGTTTATAGCGGACTGCCGGGGCAAGGTGAAAGTCCCGTATGGCATTGTCGTCACGGTTTACCCATCGTGATAACAGGTCAATAATCATGATGTTTGGGAGGACGCATGCCTGAGACCCCGTTGCCACGCTTGTTTGTCGATATGCCGCTCACCAACAGCGGCGAAATCACGCTTAATCGCGACCAAAGTCATTATCTGGTCAACGTCATGCGACGCCCTGCGGAGTCGCAATTATTCTTGCTCAACGGGCATGATGGCGAATGGCAGGCGACGATTCTAGACGCCAACAAAAAAGCCTGCCGGATTCAGCTGGATCAGCAGACCCGCATCCAATCGCCGGAGCCCGACGTCTGGCTTTTGTTTGCACCTTTGAAAAAAGACCGCACAGATTTTGTCGTTGAAAAAGCAACCGAGCTTGGTGTGTCGCGGATCATCCCGGTGCTGACCGCACGCACGCAAACGACCCGGGTCAACGTCGACCGCCTGCAAGCCACGGCACGTGAAGCGGCTGAGCAGTCGCAGCGTCTCAGCATACCCGAAGTTACCGAGCCGCTGGCCATCAAAGATATCCACACCGCTTGGCCGCACGGACGGACACTCATCTATTTGGATGAAACCGGTGCTGGCCGCCCATTGGCGGCAACGCTTGAAGCCATCATCGAAACCCCTCTCGCGTTCGTGACAGGCCCAGAAGGCGGTTTTGCGGCGGGTGAACTTGACGCACTCGATAAACTACCGTTTTCTGTCGCTGCCGATCTCGGTCCGCGTATCTTGCGGGCCGAAACCGCCGTTACCGCCGCCTTGGCGATCCGCCAAGGCATTGCTGACTTAAAAGAGCATATTGCTTCATCGCCATCATCGGCTTGAAAGATCGGAGAACGCCATGTCAGGTGCCTCACCTAAGAACGATAAGCCTATCGAGAGCAAAGCCGACTTGGTCACGTACCTTGAAGCCGGCTGCAAACCGCCGGAGCAATGGCGGATAGGTACCGAGCATGAAAAATTTGCGTTTCGCTTATCCGATCTAAAGCCCCTTCCCTATGACGGCGAAGACGGTATTCGCGAACTATTGATGCGCTTAACCCGGTTTGGCTGGACCCCCGTTTATGAAGGCGAGAACGTGATCGCGTTGTCGTCCGAAACCGGCGGATCGGTGTCGTTGGAGCCTGCAGGCCAAGTCGAGCTCTCGGGGGCTGCCGTCGAAAATATTCACCAAACATGCGACGAAGTCAGCAGCCATCTGAATCAAGTGAAGGCGGTCGCCCGGGAAATGGGTATCGGCTTTGTCGGCTTAGGCGCGCGCCCGAAATGGCCCGTCGGCGATATGCCTTGGATGCCCAAGGGGCGCTACAAAATCATGCGCGAATATATGCCGAAACGTGGCGATCACGGACTCGAAATGATGCAGTCGACATGCACGGTGCAGGTCAATCTAGATTTCTGCTCTGAAAGTTCGATGGTGGAAATGTTCCGCGTGTCTTTAGCGTTGCAACCGATTGCCACCGCGCTTTGGGCAAACTCTCCGTTCAGCGGCGGCAAGCCGAACGGATTTTTATCCTACCGCAGCCAAATCTGGACCGACGTCGACCCGGATCGCTCGGGCATGCTGCCGTTCGTATTTGAAGACGGCATGGGGTTCGAGCGGTATGTCGACTATGCATTAGATGTGCCGATGTATTTTGTCTATCGCGACGGCAAGTATATCGACGCGTCTGGGCAATCCTTCCGCGATTTTATGCGCGGCGAGTTGCCCGCTTACCCAGGCCATAAACCCGTAATGTCGGATTGGGCAGATCACATTTCGACGATCTTCCCCGAGGTGCGTTTAAAAACATTCCTTGAGATGCGTGGCGCCGATGGCGGACCGTGGAATCGCCTATGTGGCCTATCCGCTTTTTGGGTTGGGCTGCTGTATGATAGCGACGCCCGAACGGCAGCATGGGATCTGGTCAAAGACTGGACCGAAGAAGAACGCCAAACGTTGCGCGACGAAGTGCCAAAGACCGCGCTCAAAACGCCGTTTCGCAATCAAACCGTCCGCGACATTGCCTCGGAAGTTTTATGCATGTCGCACCGCGGCCTGAAAAACCGTAAGCGCTTGGATAACGTCGGCATGGACGAAAGCCACTTCCTACAACCGATCTTCCAAACCGCCGAAAGTGGCCTGACACCCGCAGAAGAACTTCTCGCCGCCTATTATCGCTTGTGGGGCGAGTCCGTTGATCCAGTGTTCACCGAATACGCTTACTGACCGATCAATCAGCGTAAATTAAATACGGGTAAAATATTTTATTAAACCAATTTTTAGTTGCATCTCGTCCACATATTTCACTACCCTACGGTGTGAGGTTAAGAGGCGATATGGTCAGTCAGTATTTAAACCGCAAAATTCGCAACAAGCTATTGATCGCTCATGATGTTTCAATGGCTGGCAATCAGAGATGGGACACCATCTCTGCCATCTGCGATGGCCTTGACGTGATGTTCGCCACCACAAAAATAGACCCCGATACCGGCAAACCGCTCTTCGCGCATGTGTCATCGCACGCACATACACTCACGGGATATTGGGCAAGCGAGTTGGTGGGACGCGATCCGAAGGTTCTCCATGCATATGCAACCAACACGGAGGAAGCCCGAAAGTTCATGAAAACCCTCGCCAAAACCGGCCACGCCGAGACTCGATTGATTAACCGCCGAAAGAACGGAGACCTATATGGTTGCCACATTATCGCGTGTTCGGCGCCGGGGCAGGACGCGCAAAAGCCAATATTCTTTGCGTTTCTCGCCGATTGTGCCATTGGCGAGTGCGTTTAAATTACGCTATCAACCGCGCCCGACAAACGGCATCGCGCTGGCCATAATCGTCATCGAAAAAATATTTGCATCCAACGGCAGGCTAGCCATATGCGCGACGGCACGTCCGACGTCGGCAGCATTGATCATCGGCTCGGCGCGAATTTCGCCATCCGCCTGCTTAACGCCCTTAGACATACGATCCGCCATCGCCGACTTGGCATTCCCGACATCCAATTGACCGACGGCGATATTGTATTTCCGGCCATCCAAGGCCGCAGTCTTAGTCAGGCCACTGACGGCGTGCTTGGACGCCGTATAAGGGATCGAGTCCGGTCTTGGAACATGCGCTGAAATCGAACCGTTATTGATAATCCGCCCCCCCATCGGGTCTTGCGCTTTCATCGTGCGAAATGCCGCCTGCAGGCAAAAAAACGATCCCGTCAGATTGACATCAATCACGGCACGCCATTGATCAACAGAAAGGTCTTCCAAAGGAATGCCCGGTGCATTTAAGCCAGCATTGTTGAACAGCAGATCCACACGACCGAATATTTCCGTAGCTTTTGCGAATAGCGCTGCGACGCTATCGGGGTCACTGACATCGGTCGGCACAGCAAGCGTCCGCATCGGATGGGCCGCGCTCTCCGCTGTCTCGATCAATGGTGCTTCACGTCGCCCTGCGAGCACGACGGTCCAACCGTCTGCGTTTAAAGCATGCGCAGCCGCGCGGCCGATCCCTGAACCCGCTCCGGTAACAATCGCAATTTTCTCGATCAATGGCATGTACTGAGCCCTTCCCCGTTGA
>JAFMCK010000186.1 GCA_017857825.1 Rhodospirillales bacterium | reverse complement strand
CCGTCGGAGACAGGCGTTAGGCCGCCTCATACACCACGAGATGGGACACTATCTTGATCACGAGGACGAAATTGATCGCTCTAGCTTGAAGGTGCTTAACGATTTCGCCATTGAACTTATTCGCATGGTCGATGACGACAAACTTGCGTGGTATGTTGCGCGCGAAGTTGTCGGCAAACTCGGCTTTGTTGATTGCGTTGTCTACTTTGTTGATCATGACAAAGGCATGTTGCATCAAGTCGCCGCTATGGGTGACAAAAACCCACTAGCCAACGAGATTTCAAACCGCCTTGAAATACCCATTGGTTCCGGCGTCACGGGAAACGTTGTCAAATATCGGCAACCTATCATCGTCGATGATCTCTTGCATGACAGTCGCTATATCCCCGACTTGAACCCCGCCAGATCTGAAATCTGCGTGCCGCTGCTATGCGATGACACGATCCTAGGTGTGATAGATTGTGAAGATCCGCGGGTGGGGCATTTCAAGCAGCGGCACTTAGAGTTGCTGAATACAGTTTCAGCGATGACCAGCTCCAAGCTGGCGTTGTTGAATAAGGACAAGGTGCTCCGCCAGAGTGAACGGAATTACCGTGCAATTGTCGAAGACCAGACCGAAATGATTATGCGTCACTCGATTGATGGGACTCGAACCTTTGTGAATGAGTCCTATTGCCGGTTTCATCGTAAGACGAAGAAAGAATTGCTCGGTAAATCGTCATACGCAAAACTGCCGCCCCGCGACCTAAAGAGACTTAAGGCGATCCTTGCAGCCTTGACGCCGGAAAATCCGACGGGCGACTTTGAAGTTGCTGTCCCGGGGCCAGACGGCGGCATAGTTTGGCACAGATGGACAAAACGGGCGATCTTCGACGAGAATCTCAACGTGGTGGAGTTCCAAGCCGTTGGTCACGACATCACCCAGAACAAACAGGCCGAAATTGACCGACTGGTTGCTCTAAAAGAAGCCGAGGATGCAAACAGAACGAAATCGCAATGCCTCGCGGCGATGAGCCACGAACTTCGAACGCCTTTGAATGCGATTCTCGGCTTCTCAGACATTCTCAGCAATGAGTATCTAGGCCCCATCGGCAATCATAAGTATGTCGAGTACGCCGGCGATATTCGTTCGAGTGGCGAACATTTATTATCTCTCGTAAATGACCTTCTTGATATTTCGCGTATCGAGGCGGGCCAAATGGCGCTGAATTTTGATGAGTTGGTGGTTGGCGACCTTGTCACTGAGAGTATGAGCCTGGTCAAAGATAAGGCGAGAGAAATCGGCATATCACTGATCACAAAAAACCTTGAGAAGGTGCCGCTCGTCTACGCAGATAAGCGAGCTCTTTTGCAGATCCTTCTCAATTTACTTTCAAACGTCCTTAAGCATACGCCCGAGGGTGGTACGGTCATGGTTTCGGTATCCGCAACGGACGAGAGAACGATGATCGTCGTATCAGATACCGGCGAGGGCATACCTGCGGATCGCCTGCACGATCTGACAAACCCATTTTCACGCGTCGAAGTCGATCCCCATAAGTCATCCGAAGGATGGGGCCTAGGTTTAGCGATTACGAAGTCATTGATTGATCTGCACGAGGGGTCATTGACCATTCATAGCGCGCTTGGGCAGGGAACAATTGTTGAGGTGGCCTTGCCAACCAAGCCGACTTAAGCCGCGCCACATTTTGCATCAAGTTGCTGGCAGCATGGCGACTAAAAGAATCATCTTATAAGAGATTTCATTTAAATATTAGACAGGAACGCCGCATGAAGACGGCGCCGTTTCGTACGTCTAAATTCCTTTTTTAGCTGTATGCAAGTTGGATGCGCAATCGTCACTGGCGCCTTCTAGCGACGCCGAAGTCGATCCAGAATAGGAGCAATTTTGAACCCAATTGAACTAGTAAACATTTATTGAACGTATTAAATGATTGTACCTAATTCAATGAAAGGCTTCAGCTTCGTAATATTTTGTTTGAGTGTACGAACTAATACAAAGTATTCGAATGTATAACCGGGTGTCGAAATGAACCAAATTTCAGAAAAAACGGCTAAAACTAAGAAAGATGATCGTGATTCACTTCACGTTCTTCCTCTTTCCGCGCTCAATATAGACACGAAAGCCTTAAAGGACGCTCGACTCATAAAGAACAATCGAATCAGATCATGCGTCGAACTATTTCGCGGTGATGAGGTTGGCAGCGGGCAAATGGAAATCGAACATCTGCATTCCGAATTTGGATGGGATATTGCTAATCCTCCCAGCGATTTAGTGCTGTTTCGGAAACTTGCGCCGCTTCCAAGCTTCGATGTTTATAGTTTGCGTATATCGCTTCGCGAGTTGGGCATTCAGGTAAATGATTTATTGGCGCTTCAGCTTTCAGATCAAAAGAAAGCTGAGTTAGGTAAATATATGAAGGCTTTCACGGAACCGTTGATTGCTAAAATTTATGGCGGCGAAAATTTACAGCTCAACAGTTTCGATGACGTTTTATCTCTATTCTCCGACCCGGATGTCACAAAAGTTCGTGCGCGCTTAGACGCGATGGCGAAAGAGCTCAAAATTGATTTGATGGAGGTCCCGCATTTCCTAGAAGATTTTGGAGATGTGTTTTTATCGCTCTCGTGTTATCGCAGTTGCATGGATCAAGTTGAGCCCATCGTCGATGAATTTTCAGAATCAATCGAAGATTTGAAGAAAAGTTATCAGTTTAAAAATAAAGCCTTATTGATGAACACATGTGACGTTATTGAGACCTCAATCATAAATCTCCTCACCGCGATTGGCGGACGCTTAGAGACGTTTGAGCGCAATACCGAGCATATGTGGGAAGATTTAAGCGCGGAAAAATTCAAGGAAGTTAAGAGCCATATTCAAAGTTATCACAAAGGTCTATGAGTTAAACGTAAAACGCAATAAACCTTACGGATCACTATATTCGGTGCAATGCGCCTACATGGGCGCGCAAAGTAAAAATTTAATAAAATTAAAGAATTTGATGTACTTTGACGATTTTTATTGTCAGAAGTCAAAATCAACGGCCTTGCGGTGCCGCCGCCTGCAAATTTTGCTGTGTAAGGTGGTCTGTATTTTGTGTTGAAGCCTGTGTCGGTATGTTTCAGAGCACCGATATTACAATTATAAATTGTATCTGTATATATAAATTTATTTTAAGTTGTTTTACGGCTTTTATGCTGGCTACGATTGCCGATCAGAAATATTCCGGCAGTGCCTGGCTGAGTGCCGCACGGATACGGTGTTTGACCGGGACCGACGGGTCGGCGCGATGAAACGTCTTACCGGTTATCGCTTCGTACAACGACACATATTTGTTTGAAAATTCGATCAAGGTTTCTGCCGGGATTTCCGGCAATGGATCATGGTAGGGATCGCAACGGGCCCGCACCCACAAACGCAGAAATTCCTTATCAAGGTTTTCCGGCTCGTCGCCAGCTGCGTGGCGGGAAGCATAAGTTTCGGCACGCCAATATCGGCTGGAATCAGGGGTGTGTATTTCGTCGGCGATGGTCACGACGCCGTTTTCATCCAGCCCGAATTCGTATTTTGTATCGACAAGAATGAGGCCATTCGCCGCGGCAATTTCACGTCCGCGCGCGAACAGCGCCAAACTTTTTTGCGCAGCCTCGTCCCACTGTGCTTGTGACAGAAGCCCTTGACCCACGATGTCCTCTGCGGTGATCGGATGATCATGACCGCCGACAGCGCCCTTGGTGGTCGGCGTAATGATCGTGCCCGGCAGTTTGTCGTTCTTCACTAAGCCGTCCGGCAGCGTCTGCCCGTAAACGGTGCGGGCCCCCTTCGCGTACATGGTCCAGATGCTGGTGTCGGTGGTGCCGGTGATGTAATCGCGCACCACCATTTCGACCGGCAACATGTTCAGCTCTTTGGCGATGATCACGTTGGGGTCGGGATATTCGATGACATGGTTTGGGCAGATGTCGGCGGTGTGCTCAAACCAAAAAGCCGCAGTTGCGGTCAAGACATGGCCCTTGTCGGGGACGGCGGCGAGGACATGATCAAATGCGGATTGCCGGTCGGTGGCAATCATCAGGCGCCGCCCATCGCCCAGGTCATAGCTTTCGCGCACTTTGCCGCGTTGATATCCCGGCAATTCAGGAAATTCGGCCTCAGTCAGCACGCCAGCGAGGCGTTTTTGATCAAAATCGCTTAATGTCATGGCGGCGAGTATACGGACCGGGCCCGCGTTGACCAGATGAAAGAAGGCGTTTCAGCCTCAATTTTCGGCGTCAGTGCACGAAAAGGATCAGCAAAATACCGGCAATGACCAATAAGATGCCAACGATCTCCAGCGGTGCGCTTTTCTCGCGGAAGAACATCACCGAAGCAATAAACGTAAACACCAACTCGATCTGGCCAACGGCCCGAACCAAGGCGGCATTTTCAAGGGTGAATGCGGTGAACCAAGCGATCGAGCCCAACACCCCGGCAACGCCGACGGCGCCGGCCCAGACCCAGTTTTTCAGCACCGCCGTCATTTGGCCGGGTTCGCGCCAGAGCAGGTAAATTCCCATCAGGATGGTCTGAATAACCACGGAAATGGCGAGCGTATAAGCCGCTGCCATGATGTAGCCGTCATAGTTCAGCGACAACGCCGCCCCCCGGAAGAACACCACCGATGCGCCCAAAAACAACCCGGACGCCAAGCCGATGAGAGTCGATTTCTCGGTCAAGCCCTTCAGCAGCGCTTTCGGCGAGATGTTGGTTTGTGCCACCGACATCGCCATCACGCCGATGACGCTGATGATGATTGCTAAGATCGCACCGGTCGACAGGGTGTCGCCCAGCAGTACGAAGCCGATCAAGGCGACCTGCACGGTCTCTGTCTTTGAAAACGTCGTGCCGACGGCAAAGTTTCGGAATGAAAACAGCCAAACCAAAAGGCCGGTGAAAACAATCTGAGATGCCCCGCCCAGCACGCAATACAGCAGGAATTTCGGATTCATGTCTGGGTACGGCATACCGCCCCATTCATTCAAACCCAGCACATACAGCACCGCAAAAGGCCAGGCGTAGAAAAACCGTACATAGGTGGCGCCGCCGGTCGATAGCCGCCCTTTCAAGTGCTTTTGCAGCGCTGAACGCAAGTTCTGAAAGAACGCCGCCGCGATGGTGATCGGAATCCACAGTTCCATGATTAAGTTTTCCCCCCGGAATGTTGCGCTATTATGGCGTTCAGTGTCGGGGCGAACAATACACGGTTATCAGCGAAAAGGGCCTTGGCGTCGCCGATATCAAGGCCCACTTCTAGAGGATGGGCACCGCAAAATTCATCGGCAGTGAGATTTATCGTGATAGCTCGTACGGGCGCGGGCACCCTTTGGCTATTCCCAGGGTATCGTTGGCGATCGACGTGATGCGGGCCGAAGGGTGGCTCAACGATCAAAACTATATCGATAGCCCGCAGGCCGACGCGGCTTATCTACAGCGATTTCATACGCCGGAATACGTTACCGCGGTGATCAATGCCGAGCGAGACCAGGATGCAGACCCGGTCGTGCGCAAACGCCACAACATCGGGATCAACGGCAATCCGATCTTTCCAGAAATGTTTCGACGCCCGGCAACAGCTGCAGGCGGCGGTGCGTTGGCTGCAGACCTCGTCCAAGATGGTGGCGTCGTTTATAACTTGGGCGGTGGGCAGCATCATGGCCGCCCGGATCGAGCCAGCGGCTTTTGTTATTTCAACGAGCCCGCCCTGACCATTGGCAAGTTGCTGCAATCGGGCGCTCAGCAGGTTTTCTACTTGGATCTAGACGCGCATCACGGCGATGGAGTGCAGGACGCATTCCACGATGATCCGCGGGTCTTTACACTGTCAGTCCATGAAGCGGGTCGTTGGCCGATGGCACGCGATCACGCGGATGATACGATGCCGGGGGGCGTGCAGGACCGGGCCGGCGGCACGGCATGTAATTTGCCGGTACCGCCGGGGTTTAACGACGATGAGCTTGCCGCACTCATCGATGGTGTGATCTTGCCGCTGATCAGTGCGCTTAGGCCGGATGCAATCTACATACAATGCGGTGCCGATGCGCTTGGGGATGACCCGCAAAGCAAGCTGGCGCTGTCCAACATCGCCCTTTGGCGTACCGTTCAATCTGTGCGCGATCTTGCACCCCGCGTGATTGTCGGTGGCGGCGGTGGGTATAATCCGTTTAGTGTCGCCCGATGCTGGGCAGGGATCTGGGCGGTTTTGTCGGCACAAGATATTCCAGATACATTATCGGCA
>JAFMCK010000009.1 GCA_017857825.1 Rhodospirillales bacterium | reverse complement strand
CGCAACACTTTGCATAAAAACAACTGTGTCGCTCTCTCGTAGGTGCCCGATTGGCTCAATTCGGCGAGCATCGCATTGTGCACGGGCTGTTCTTGATTGAAGAACATTGTCAATGTGCGGTTCGCAATGTTCATGTTCACTGGGGTTTCGGTCATCACAAAATCCTCAAAAGCGACAAGGGTTAGATTTTGCCGTCAATTCATTAGGATTAAGTTTAACAGGCGACGGGCTCATGCACGTCCCCAGTAAACCGACATTGCCTGAGAGAAATCTTTGAAGCAGGCACCACATGCCATAGGCTGTTGGGATATGTATCAGCTTAGAGGCGTTGATGGCCAAGCTTATTAAGTCGCCTTCGGAAAAAGCACGTGAAGATCGCTCGGCCCAAGCGCTGCGAGAGAATCTGAAGCGTAGAAAGGCGCAGTTCAAGGCGCGCGCTGAGAGCAAAGGGGCGGCTTTGTCTGAAAATACAGACGGAAACGCGCCGAAAACCCCGAAATAGCCATGCCGATGTCATATTTTAGACGTCAGTGCGGGTAACTCTGCGCCCTCGCTTGCAGCGAGCGCGGCGGTCGCCTAAAAGCCTGTAAAGCCTGCAACGAATCATTTTCGACCGGGAGACTCCCTAATGGATCGTATTATCATCACCGGCGGCACACCGCTCCATGGCGAGATTCCCATCGGCGGCGCGAAAAACGCGGCTCTGCCTTTGATGGCTGCAGCATTGCTGAGCGATAAGCCGTTGGTGTTGGATAATTTGCCCGGTGTCGCCGACATCCATGCGATGGGCAATCTGCTGGCGGAATTGGGCGCAAAGGTTGATTTTGACGCCGTCGCCCGCCGGGTGACGATTGACGCGGGCGCTGCCGACGAGACCACGGCACCTTACGATATTGTGCGTAAAATGCGCGCCTCGGTGCTGGTGTTGGGGCCGTTGCTGGCGAGATTCGGAAAAGCGCGGGTCAGTTTGCCGGGTGGCTGCGCGATCGGGACGCGACCGGTTGATTTGCACTTGAGCGCACTCGAAAAAATGGGCGCCGTGATCGAGCTTGAAGGCGGTTATATCAATGCGCATGTCGACGGTCCTTTGAAGGGGGCGCACATTATTTTCCCAAGCGTCACCGTCGGCGGCACAGAAAACTTGATGATGGCCGCAGCCTTGGCGGATGGTGAAACCGTACTCGCCAATGCCGCGCGCGAGCCCGAGGTCACCGACCTTGCACACTGCCTCAACGCCATGGGTGCGGACGTTGCCGGCATCGGCACAGATACACTTCGCATTCAAGGCGTGCGCATGCTCAGCGCCGCAGCACACAGCATCGTACCGGATCGAATTGAGACCGGGACCTATGCCATTGCCGCCGCCATCACGGGTGGCGACGTGCTGCTGACCGGCGCACAATTGGCGACCAACGAAGCCGTGTTCGGCGTACTGTCCCGTGCTGGTGTCGAGGTCAGCGAAGACCAAGGTGGTGTCCGCGTGGCCCGCAAGAACGGCCGGATCCGCGGCGTCGATTTGATGACCGAGCCGTACCCAGGGTTTCCGACCGATATGCAGGCGCAGTTCATGGCGTTGATGAGTTTGGCCGAAGGGGCGTCGATGATCACCGAGTCGATTTTTGAGAACCGTTTTATGCACGTGCCGGAATTGGTGCGGATGGGCGCTGACATCAACGTGCATGGCGCGTCTGCAATTGTGCGCGGTGTTCATGGCTTGTCAGGCGCGCCGGTGATGGCAACGGATTTGCGGGCTTCGGTGTCCTTGGTGCTGGCGGCACTCGCCGCGAAGGGCGAGACCGAGATCAACCGGGTTTATCATTTGGATCGCGGCTACGAACGGATCGAAGAAAAGCTTGCGGCATGCGGCGCAAATATTCGTCGTGCGTCAGGGTCTGCTTAATTAACCCATGCGCGTCGCGTAAAAAACCGAATCTCGCCGCCTTATCAGCCAGCGTTAAACAGCGACCTCACGACGTTTAGTGCGCGCAGGTCTGCGCCTGATCCAGCGATCACTTGCACGCCCAGCGGCATATTTTCCTCCAGGCCAAACGGCAGGGTCATCGCCGGCAAGCCGGCTAATGTCCAGAGTCGTTGCGGGGCCCGTGATCCCGTGCCGTCTTCGAGTTTCGGGGCGATGCCGGTGGCAGCGGGCATCAGAAGCACGCCTTCACCGGTAAGGTCGTTGAGGGCATTGGCAATATGATGGCGCAGGTTCAACGCTTCAATATATGCAGCTTCACTGATGCGCTTGCCACGCTGAGTATAATCGATGATGCGATCTGACATCTGATCCGGTGCGCGCGCGAAGTCACCGCCATGATGGCGTGCCATGCCGTAGGCGAGGATCGTGTCCAGTGTATGGCCTTCGTTTTCTGCAACGTTAGCCGGCAGTTGAATATGCGCGACGGTGTGCCCGGCGCTGCGAAGCGTATCTGCAGCGCGCGCAACCGCCGCCATCATGGCATCGGCATGGGGTTCATCATACCATGGGCTCAACACTTTGATCGGCACGGGGCTGGTATCATTGACGGGCATGATGTTCGGCGCGAGAACGGCGAGTAGAGCATCTGCGATATCCGGGTCCGCGGCTAAGATGCCGGCGTGGTCAATTGCCTCTGAAAGCGCCATTGAGCCGGAAACGTCGATCAGTCCCCAGCTCGGCTTGATGCCGATGCAGCCGCAATAAGCTGCAGGCCGGATCACCGAGCCGATGGTCTGCGATCCCAATGCCGCCGGTACCAATCCGGCACCGACCGCGGCCGCAGAGCCTTGCGAGGACGCACCCGGGGTGCGTGTCGCGTCGAACGGGTTAACGGTGGGGCCGGTGCGGGACATCGCGTATTCTGTCGATACCGTGATCCCGGCAATCAGGGCGCCCGCGCTCCGCAGTTTGCTGACGGCGCTGCAATCGTCTTTCGGAATGCGTCCGGCGTGGATCGGCGTGCCCCATCCGCATTCATAACCTGCCACGTCATAGACTTCCTTGACGGCAACCAGCACCCCGTGCAGCGGCCCACGAGCCGAGGCGGGCAGGGAATCAAGGGTGGCGGCCTCACGCCGAAGACGGTTTGCATCAATACTGGTGAACGCGTGTAGCGTCGGCTCGATGTCTGCGGCCTTGTCTAAAAAAGCTTCGACTGCATCGATGCAGGGGGTGGACGCCCCATCGGCGCGCGCCTGTGCCTCAGTCACCGGAATATCCCTGGCCGCCTTCAAGGCTGAAGGTTTTCGCGAGTTCTTCATCCAGTTGATCGTAGACCAGCTTTTCCAGCGTGCGGAACTCTGAGCTGGCGAAATCGCGAGGATAATCGAGCTCAATCCGGTGGTCGAGTTTGATCCGCCCAGGCCGAGCCGTCATGACGATAACGCGGTTGGCGAGATACACGGCCTCTTGTACCGAGTGAGTGACGAACACCACGGTCTTTCGGTTCTTTTGCCAGATTTCTAAAAGTTGGTGCTGTAAAAAGCGTCGGGTGAGCGCATCCAAAGCGCCGAACGGTTCGTCCATCAAAATGATTGATGGGTCGGTCGCGAACACTCGGGCGATGGCGACGCGTTGCTTCATGCCCCCCGAAAGCTCGGTGACTTTTTTGTAGGCGGAGTCTTTCAGCCCGACCATGTCCAGGTTGTCCAGCGCGCGTGCATAGCGTTCTTGCTTGCCGATGCCTTGACGCTCAAGTCCGAACGCGACGTTGTCGATCACGTTCAGCCAGGGGAATAGCGCGTAGTCCTGAAACACCACACCGTGGTCGATGTCGGGCTTGGTGATCGGCTCGTCGCCAACAAGTGCAGACCCCGATGTTGGTTTGATGAAGCCGGCCAGCACGTTCAGCAACGTCGATTTGCCACAGCCGGACGGGCCGACCAAGGCGATAAAGTCGCCAGGTGCGATATCCAGATCAATCGGACGCAGCGCTTCCACAGGAGAATCAGTGTCGGTGTTAAACGTGACCGCGGTCCGTTTGATGGTAATGCCCTTGGTGTTGAGGGTCGTATCAGTGGTGTCGGTCATATCAGCTCCCCCACGCGAAACGGTTGTTGAGGATGCGGAACACGGCATCGATGAGCACACCCAGAATGCCGATTGTGATCATGCCCACCAGCACCAGATCAGAGCGCAGGATTTCCATGCCGTCGGCGATCAGGTAGCCGAGGCCGACCTGGGCGGCGACAAGTTCTGCGGCGATAATCGCGGCCCAGCCGGTGCCGAACGAAATCCGCAAGCCGACGACGATGGTCGGCATGGCGGCGGGTAAAATCACTTTGGTGAACAGCGCGCGGTCGGTGTCGCAGCCAAGCACTTGGCCGGCACGGATCAGCACTGGATCAACGCCCTTCACACCGGAAACCGTGTTCAGAAGGATCGGGAAAAACGTTGCGATAAAAATGATGAAAATCTTGCCGGTCTCGCCGATGCCGAACCATAAAATCGCAAGCGGGATCCATGCCAGCGGCGAAATCGGGCGGAACAATTCGATCAGTGGGTCCATCACGCGTTCGAATCGCATAAAGCGGCCCATGGCGAGGCCAAGCGGGATCGCGACAACCGCCGACAGAACCCACGCGGCGACGACGCGGCCTAAGCTGGCGCCGGTATGAACGAACAATTCGCCGGAAATGATGAGTTCGAAAAAGGTTTCAGCGGTTAAGAGCGGTGGCGGTAAAAGGGCGACGTGCGCATTGGTAAAGGTGACCACCAACTGCCACACCGTGACAATAAATAAACTGGCATAAATAAACGGTACGATTGATGACCCAAACGGCTTTGCGGCGGATTTCATGGGAACTCTCTGCTGCTTGAAAAGACGGGGCAGGGCGATGGGCGCCCGGGTGGCATCTGCCACGCCGGGCGCCGACCGATCTTGGTCAGTGCGACGTTATTTAATCATCTTCAGCGCATTTTGCGCGAAGCTGGCGTCGAACTGCGGATTGTCTTCAGGCTTCAAGATGTCTGCGTCTTTCAGGAACTTGGTGTAAGCCTCGATGGTCGATGCCTCCGGTGCTACGTCCAAGTTATAGACGGAAATCTTTTCTTTGATCGCAAAGCGGATCACGTCTTCTGGGAAGCCGATTTCGGCGGCCCACATTTTGATCGCTTCGTCTTCATTTTTGATAATGAAGTCGACGGCTTTGACGATCGCGGTGATCAGGTCCTGCACCAGCTCTGGGCGCGCGGCGATAAAGTCGTTACGCGCATAGACGCCGTTTCCGATGTAGTGACCGGCTTTGATCGGCAGGATTTTCTCGGCCTTGATCAGGACTTTTGCATTCCCCGATGCGAGTGCGCTGGAGACGTGCGGGTCCCACGTGATGCCGGCGTCGACGCTTTTGTTAGCCAACAACGTCGGTACGTCTGAACCTTTTGTCTTGAACAACTCGACTTCGTCGATGGCAATACCCGCATCTGCCAAGGCTTTGACCAACAGCGGATACTGCTGCGAGCCTTTACCTGGGTAAGCGATTTTTTTGCCCTTCAACTCGGCAACAGATGTTAGCGGCGAGTCTGCGGGAATGATGATCGCGGTCTGCTCGAGGATCGAAATTGCCAGTAGCTTGGCAGGCAAGCGGGCGGCAGCAACGATGGCCGGGCCCATGCCGGCGGATGCAATTTGCAGCTCGCCTGCGGCAAGTGCTTGGTTTTCCGGTGCGCCGTACGAGAATACTTTGAACTCGATTTTTACGTCGTGTTTTTTCTCGACTTCATCTAGTGCACCCATGGCACGTGCGATGTAGATAGGCATGGTTGCCGGCTGGGTCCCGAAGTTGATGGTATCGGTCGCCATGGCCGGCGCGATGTTGGCGCTCAGCGCTGCGACGGCAAGTGCGCCGGCGAACACTGTCTTTAAGGCGGTCTTCTTGAGGAACGTATGCAGCATTTTCGCTCTCCCTGCATGTTATTGGGTGAACAGCCGCTGCCGGATATTGTTGTTTTTGGTCATGGCCGGCACGACCGGGTCTATAAAACCGTCGATAAACTTGAATGACCTTAACCGATAGGATTCCGAGTCTAGGTCACGCTGTCAACAAAAACCGTGACGTAGCGTCACACTTTTTGTTTATTCAGTTGACATCTCGAACATGGATTGCCCGATCCGATCCGCCGCCTCCTGGAAAAGCCCCAAGTGTTCGATGGCTTTGGCGATGGGGAAGCGTGGCTCCGGCGCATGAACGCCAAGCCCGGCGACGACATCGCCTTGGGGGTCGTGCACCGGCACGGCCATAGCGATCAGGCCGATGGCGTCTTCTTGTTTGTTGATCGAATAGCCTTGCGCCGCGATCTGTTCCAACTGCGCTTCCAAGTGGGCCGGGTCGGTGATCGTGTATTTGGTATATTTGCGGAGCGGTGTACCGTGTAAAAGCCGACGTCGACCGTCTTCATCCAAGTGCGCCAGCATCAGTTTACCGATGGCCGTGCAATGTACAGGTACGTGGCTGCCCGCTTTCAATTGCACACGCAACGGCCAGTCGCATTCGACGCGGTCGATGTAGATGATTTCGTGGCCGTCCAGCATGCCGACGTTGCAGGTCTCATTCACTTCGTCGACCAAACTTTTCAGAATAGCATGCGTACCCCGCGTGCTTTGCGACGATGAAATGGTGCGCAGGGCCAAGGTGCGGAGCCGGTCGCCTGCGGTGTAGCGTTCGCGGCTCGGGTCTTTGGTCAACAAGTTAAGGTCTTCGAGCTGGCGGATCACCCGATGCACGGTCTGGCGCGGCAGGCCGAGTTCTTCGGAAATATCGACGATGCTCATCGGGCGAATATCACCTGTTACGATCTCCAGGACCGCAAGTGCTTTTTGGATCGCCGAATTGGTTTCCGGTTTTTCTGCCATTCGTCCCTCAGGATTAATTTCTGGAGTGAAGCAAAAAACGGGACGTAATGTCACTATAAATATTCTTCTACTGATGGTATTATCCGAATATCCGTTGAAAACCGACCATCATCCCCAATATCGAGCGCATGCGGAAAACATCTTTTGACGACACTGAGCCGCTTCATAGCGCCTATGCCATCCTCAGCGGCGATGACGCCACCGAGCGCGCGTGCAGCGCTATCCCTGAAGAGCAATGTACGGCGGTGCCGAAGAACTTCGTGCTCAATGTCTTCAATGGCGCCTGCACAAAACTCGCCGAGCAATTGGTCAGCCCAACCTTGGTGCTGCCGTGGTTGGTGTCGGCGCTCGGCGCACCTGTTGCCGTGGCGGGTTGGTTCGTGCCGATCAAACAGGCAGGCTCGCTGATTCCACAAATGTTGGTGGCGGCGCGTATTCGCGCCTTGGCGCAGCGTAAATGGGCTTGGGCCGGTGCAGGCGCGTCGCAAGCGGCGTGTCTGGCATTGATGGCGATGGCGGTGCTGGCGCTGCCGCCGGTCCCTGCGGCGTGGTCGCTGTTGGCGCTGTTCACGGTGTTCAGTATCGCCAGCGGTATCGGCTCAGTCGCTTTCCAAGACGTGACCGGCAAAACCATCCCAAAAGGTGTCCGGGGGCGGATGCTGGCGAACCGCGCCGCGATTGGCGGCGCGTTGACGTTGCTCGCCGCAGCAGGTTTGAAATTCGGGCTCGGCGGTGGCGGGGATGTCGCTGTCTATGCAGCCCTGATCGGCGGGGCTGCGCTGTTATGGTTGATGGCCGCAGGTGCCTTTGCGGTGGTCGAAGAAACCCCCGGTGTGTCCGAAGGTGGTCGGAACATGGCCGCAGAGCTAAAAGCAGGTTTGCGGCTTTTCCAAGATGACCCAAGCTTCAAACGTTATCTGACGATGCGGATCGCATTGGTGATCGGGGTCGAATTAGCGCCGCCCTATTTCGCACTGCTGGCGCAACAAAGCCAGGGCGCTGGCCTCGGCGAGCTCGGTATTTTGATCTTTGCTGTCGGCACCGCAAATATGCTCGCCAGTTGGATGTGGGGCGGGCTTGCGGATCGTTCGTCGAGACGCGTATGTGCGTATGCGGCAAGCGTTGGTGCGCTGTCTGCTGTCGCTGCGCTGATCAGTGCTTATGTGGTGCCTGGGACCTCTATGATTTGGGCGTTTGCCGGGGTTTTCGTTTTAGCCGGTATCGCCGAGGCGGGCGTGCGACTGGGACGTAAGACCTATTTGGTGGACGCCGCACCGAAAGATGAGCGACCGCTGTATACGGCCCTTTCCAATACCTTAGCCGGCGTCAGCGCCCTGATTGCAGGCGGGCTTGGCTTTGTCGCCATGGCGCTGGGGGCGGCGTGGGTGGTGGCGTTTCTGGCTGCGATTTCGGTATTCGGGATCTTCGCCGCATGGCGTATGCCCGAAGCTGACGCTTAAACGCCGTCGAAACACGGATAGTTTCTGGAAAAACCGGGCGAAACCCTCTACATAGGGCGCGATTCAGCATTTGGTGATGAGGCTTGAACCGTGACCGCCAACGAAAAGATCGTACTCGCGCTCCCCAAGGGGCGGATATTGCAAGAAGTTATGCCGCTCGTGCGCGCCGCCGGGATCGAACCCGAAGCCGCGTTCGACGACAAGGACGCACGTCAGCTTCGCTTCACCACCAATCACCCGAACGTCGACATCATTCGTGTGCGCTCGTTTGACGTTGCGACGTTCGTTGCTTTTGGTGCTGCGCATCTGGGTGTTGCCGGCAATGACGTGTTGATGGAATTCGACTATCCGGAAATCTATGCGCCGTTGGATCTAGATGTCGGTCACTGCCGCTTGTCGGTGGCAGAGCCCGTTGATCTTGCCGGTGAAGACGATCCACGCACGTGGTCGTCGGTGCGCGTCGCAACCAAATATCCGACGCTGACCCGCAAACACTTTGCCGCCCGTGGTGTGCAGGCGGAATGCATTAAGCTTAACGGTGCCATGGAATTGGCGCCAAGCCTGGGGCTGTGCCGCCGCATTGTCGACCTGGTGTCGACCGGCGCCACTCTCGAAGCGAATGGTTTGGTCGAGATCGAAACCATTTGTCAGATTTCGTCGCGCCTTTGTGTCAATCGTGCGGCCTGGAAAACCCGCGCCGACGAGATCGGCGACTGGGTGCAGCGCTTCAAGGAGGCCACCGATGCCGTTGCGGCTTGATCGACGCGATCCAGATTTTGAGGCGCGGTTCACGGCCTTCCTGACGGAAAAGCGTGAGACTGAGGCCGATGTCATTGATGTGGTTAAAGCGATTTTGGCCGACGTGCGCGCGCGCGGCGATGACGCATTGATCGAGTACACGACAAAGTTCGATCGCTATCCCTTGACCCAAGACACGATCCGCATCAGTGACACAGAAATCGCCGCCAGCCGCGCCAAGTGCGACCCGGCGACGCTGGACGCGTTGGCGATGGCACACGACCGCATCGTGTCGTTTCACGCTAAACAAAAGCCGGAAGACCTAAGCTACGTCGACGACCAAGGCATCGGCCTTGGCTATCGCTGGACACCGGTTGGGGCTGCCGGCCTATATGTGCCGGGCGGTACGGCGGCATACCCGTCGTCGGTCCTGATGAACGCCGTGCCGGCTAAAGTCGCAGGCGTCGAACGCTTGGTGATGGTCGTGCCGACCCCGGACGGGATCATCAACCCGCTGGTGATGGCGGCGGCTGAACTTGCGGGGGTCGACGAGGTTTACCGCGTCGGTGGCGCGCAGGCCGTGGGAGCGCTCGCTTACGGTACCGACACCATAGCACCCGTGGATACCATCGTCGGTCCGGGCAACGCGTTCGTCGCTGCGGCGAAGCGCGAAGTGTTCGGCACCGTCGGCATAGACATGATTGCTGGGCCATCGGAAATTTTGGTGCTGGCGGACGGGAAGAATGACCCGGCCTGGATTGCCGCTGACCTGCTCAGCCAAGCCGAGCACGATACCGCTGCGCAGGCGATTTTGATCACCGATGATCGGGATTTTGCCAACGCTGTGGTGGCTGCCGTTGATGGCCATCTTAAAACATTGCCCCGCACCAAGATCGCGCAAGAAAGCTGGGATGCCTTCGGCGCCGTGATCATCGTCGATGATCTGTTGGGCGCGTGTGATCTCGTGGATCGGATTGCACCGGAACACTTGGAAATCGCCAGCGATGATGCCGAGGCATTGGCCGCGAAAATCCGCAACGCCGGGGCTATGTTCATCGGTCGGCACGCGCCCGAAGCGATCGGCGATTATGTCGCTGGGCCGAACCACGTGCTGCCGACCGCGCGTTCGGCACGGTTTTCCAGCGGGCTCGGCGTGCTTGATTTCATGAAGCGCACGACGATGATCCGCTGTGATGCGGAGGGCCTGCGTCAAATCGGCCCTGCCGCAAAGACCTTGGCGGATGCTGAGGGACTGGGTGCGCACGCACTGTCGGTGGCCATCCGCTTGAACCTTCCGTCCGGCTAGGAAACGCTGATGACCGGCACCCAGCACATCGCCAATATTTATCTCGATGAGCGCTCGGTCGTGCGGCATAGCCCACAGGTTGATCACGAGCGTAAAGTTGCGATTTTTGATTTGCTTGAGGGCAACGTATTTGATCCGTTGGATACGCCCCCCGGACCCTACAACGTGATCTTGTCGATTGAAGACAACCGCCTGTTGTTCGATATCCGCGATATCGCTGATAAAAAGTTGAGCAAGTTCAATCTGCCGGTGGCGGCGTTTCGGCGCATCGTCAAAGATTATTTCATGATCTGCGACAGCTATTACGAGGCAATTAAGTCCGCGTCGCCATCGCATATTGAAGCCATCGATATGGGCCGGCGCGGACTGCACAACGAAGGCGCACAGATTTTAAAAGAAAAGCTCGCTGAAAAAGCCGTCATCGACGCGAACACCGCGCGCCGGTTGTTCACGTTGGTTTGCGTTCTGCATATCCGGGCGTAATCCGAGCATGTCCGACCTGCCCTCTGCCGTCTTGTTTTCGTGCACGATGAACTCTGTGCGCTCGCCGATGGCGGAAGCGATCATGAAGTTTCTGCACGGGCACCGAGTGTTTGTCGATTCCGTCGGTGTGCGACCGGGCCAGATCGACGGTTTCGTGATTGCGGTGATGGATGAGATCGGCATCGATATTTCGCGTCACAACTCGAAGACCTTTGATGATCTTGAAGACGATTATTTCGACTTGGTCATCACGTTGTCCCCGGAAGCGCAGCACCGGGCCATCGAGTTGACCCGGGTGATGGCCTGCGAGATCGAGTTTTGGAACACTATGGATCCATCGTTGATCGAAAGCGACAATCGCGAGGTCCGCTTGCAGGCGTATCGCGACGTCCGCGATCAGTTGATGACACGCATTAAAGATCGGTTCCCTGTAAGTACGTCGTCGGACACCTAGTCGGTTGCGCTGGGCGCCGCCTTAACGGGCCTGACTTTCTCGCGCATTTTTTGGATGGCGACGTACAGCGGCGGAATAAAGAATATACCGATAAACGTGGCCGCGATCATACCGCCGAAAACCACAAAGCCCACCGATACACGGCTGGCTGCACCCGCACCCGAGGCGACGATCAGCGGCGAGACGCCCAAGATGAACGACATTGCCGTCATCATCACGGCACGAAACCGTAAGCGAGCAGCTTCTGATGCGGCGTCGATGATGCTGAGCCCGTCTTCACGACGTACCTTTGCAAACTCGACGATCAAGATGGCGCTTTTTGCTGCCAAGCCGATCAACATCACCATGCCGACCTGCGCATATAAATTGAAGCTCAGGAACGGCAGCAGGGTGATTGGGATCAAAGCACCAAACGCGGCAATGGTCACCGACATGATGACGGATACCGGAATTGTCCAACTTTCGTATTGCGCCACCAAGAACAAGTACGCGAACGTCAAAGCGAGCGCGAAGATGATCAGCACCAAGCCGCTGGCTTCTTGTTCCTGTGCGGCGGTGCCGGTCCATGTCAGTCGGTAGCCGGAGGGCAAGGCATCGCGGGCAATCGCTTCGAGTGTCGCGATCGCTGCACCTGTAGAGACGCCAGCGCCCGGTTGCGCGGTAATGCTGGCACTTTGGAACTGGTTGTATCGCTTGATGCTGCGGGGCCCTAAAATCGGTTCGATTGAGACCAATGCGCGCAACGGCACCATATCGCCCGACGCGTTGCGCACATGCAGTCGGTTGATGTCGTCGATGGTGTTACGGAATTGTGGCTCGGCCTGAATGCGCACCTGATAGACTTTGCCGTACAGGTTAAAGTCGTTGACGTATTGGGCCCCTAGATTGGCTTGCAGGGTGCTGAAGATATCAGCGGGGGAGATGCCCAGCACTTTGGCCTTTTCGCGGTCCACATCCAAAAACAACTGCGGCACGCCGGCCGAATAGGTCGAGAACGTGCGATCAAAACTGCCGTCCTGGTTGGCATGTACGATCAGGCTGCGCACCGCTTGTGCGAGTTCTTGTGGGGAGCGGTCTTCCAGGTCCTGCAATTCAGCTTCAAGGCCGCCTGCAGTGCCCAGCCCCATGATCGGCGGTAGCGGGAAGGCGAACGCGTTGGCGGTCGCAACCTGCGACAACTGTCCATTGACCTTGCCCAAAATCTCATACCATTTAAGCCTGGGGCCGGTGCGTTCGCTCCATGGGTCCAAGATCGGGATCACCAGCGCCGCGTTCGATGCATTGCCGGCGATGATGCTGAAGCCGACCACCGAGATCACGTCTTGGACGCCATCCGTCGCACGCATTTTTTCGACGATGCCGTGCACCACGTCTTCGGTTCGGCTCAGCGATGCACCATCGGGTAATTGCACGTCGGCGAAGAACACGCCTTTGTCCTCGGTCGGCAAAAACCCGGTCGGCGCCTGCTGAAACAGCATGAAGGTGGCGCCGGCAAAGATCGCAAACACACCCAGTGACAATACCAAACGCCGGACCATCACGCCGACGACTTTGACATAGCCATTTCTGGACGCATTGACCAAGCCTGCGAACCATTTCAACGGTCCGCGCGGCACGCCGCCGCCCTTTTTGAACAAGATCGCACAGACCGCAGGTGCGAGGGTCAGTGCATTCAACGATGACAGCGATACGGCGACGCAGATTGTCACCGCAAACTGCCGGTACAACTGTCCGGTCACGCCGGGCATAAAGGCGACGGGTACAAACACGGCCAGCAACACCAATGTGGTGGCGATCACCGGCCCGGTGATTTCGTGCATGGCCTTGCGGGTCGCAGAGGGGGCTTCGAGGTCTTCCTCGTCCATAATACGCTGCACGTTCTCGACCACCACGATGCTGTCATCGACGACCACGCCGATGGCCAAAATGAATGCGAACAACGTGATCATGTTGAGCGTAAAACCGGCGGCCAGCAGCACCGCGAGGGTGCCGATCAACGATACAGGGATCGCCAGCGTCGGCACCAGCGTGGCGCGCCAGTCGGCCAAGAACAGGAACGTGACCGCGACCACGAGTGCAAACGTGATCATCATCGTGGTGACGACTTCTTCTATGGACGCCCGCACGGCATTTGTCGTGTCATAGATGATCTTGCTTTGGACGCCGGACGGATAGCGTTGGCTCAAGGTATCGAGCTCGGCATAGATCGAATCGGCAACATCCAGCGCATTGGCACCCGGCGAGAGATATACGCCGATTGCGGTCGCCGGATCGTTGTTGAGGTTCGCTTTCGAGCTATAGCTTTTTGAACCGAGCTCGATCTTGGCGATGTCTTTGAGCCGCACAAACGCGCCGTCTTCGGCGGCACGGATGATGATGTTACTAAATTCTTCGACGGTCTCGAGCCGACCTTTGGCTTGGATCGAAAATTGGAATTGCGGGGCGCCGGCGAACGGCGGTGCGCCCAACTCGCCGGCGGTGGCGAGGATGTTTTGTTCGCGGATTGCAGCGGCGACGTCGGCGGATGTGATTTCAAGCGCCGTCATCCGGTCTGGGTCCATCCACACCCGCATGCCGTAATCCAGCGGGCCGAACTGCGAAACGCTGCCGACGCCGTTCAAGCGCGACAGGGCACCTTGGATGTAGATTGAGGCATAGTTGCTGAGAAAAAGCGCATCCCGGCTTTTGTCCGGCGACATCACGTTGACGACCAGCAGCATGTTGGAAGATTGCTTGCGGGTAGTGACGCCGTTTCTGGTGACGGCGTCCGGCAATTGCGAATTGGCGATGGCGACGCGGTTTTGCACGTTGACGGCCGCGATGTCCGGATCGGTGCCGACGGCGAAGGTGACAGTCAGACTATAGCCGCCGTCATTGCTGCTGGTCGACGACATGTACAACATGTTGTCGACGCCGTTGACCTGTTCTTCAATCGGCGTCGCCACGCTTTGTTTCACAACTTCGGCGTTGGCGCCCGGATAGGATGCGGTCACTTGGACCTGCGGCGGCGTGATGTTCGGATATTCCGAAATCGGTAACACCTGCAGCGCGATGGCACCTGCAAGCGTGATCACGAGCGCGATGACGAACGCGAACCGGGGTCGCGTGATGAAAAAATCTGATAGCACCGGTTACGATCCCTTCGCAGGCGTGCGCGGTGATGCCTTGACCTTGGCGCCGGGGGCGGCTTTTTGGATGCCGTCGACGATGACCCGCTCGCCACCTGCTAAGCCATCCAAGACCACCCAGTCGCCGTCGATCTGTCGCCCGACGGAAATCCGGCGAAGCTCTGCCGTATCGTCGGCGCCGACCAATAGCACGAAATAGCCTTTGGCATCTTGTTGGACCGAGGCTTGTGGCACGGAGAGCGCGCTTTCGGGCTGCTTTTGGCGGACAATCACGGTGACGAACTGGCCCGGCAACAAAAGTTTTTCCGGGTTCGGGAACTTGGCACGTGCGGTCACGGTATCGGTGCCGCGGTCAACGGTGGGCGCCAAGAAGTCAAAAGCACCTTCGAACGGATACGACGAGCCATCGGACAGCAGCAACGCAGGGGCGACAGTCGGGTTGTCCAAATCGATTCCGCGTCGGCGCGCGTCGATCAACTGTTTCTCGCTGACTTGAATGTTCACGTGGATCGGATCAATCGTGGTGACGGTTGCCAGCGGCTCGCTGGACGGGCCGACCAAGTTACCGACGCTGTAGCGCGGGATCCCCGTCGTGCCGTTGATCGGACTTTTAATGGTGGTGTAGTCCAAATCCAGTTGCGCGGCGCGCAGTGACGCTTTGAGCCGCAAGACATCTGCCCGTGCGGACTCCAGTGCCGCCCTTGATTGATCAAGGGATGCTTGCGAGACGTCGTTGCGTTTTGCCAGCGCGGATTTACGTTTGAAGTCTGCCGCTGCGTTGACCAGCGCTGCGTCGGCGGCTGCGACTTCGGCGGTGCGTTGATCGACGACAACCTCATAAGGTGCACGTTCGATCATGAACAGTGTTTCGCCCGCTTTGACGTCTGCACCTTCACGGAAGTTGCGTTTTTGTAAGAAGCCTTCGACACGGGCGCGCAGTTCGACGGTTTCCAGCGCTTCGGCGCGGCCCGGATGTTCGAACTGGGGCGTCACGTCGTGGGTGTCCACCACGACATAGGTCACAGCTGGGGCAGGGCGCTCACCGTTTGACTGGGCGAACGTGGGCGCGACTGCTTGAAATAAAATTGCGAGCGCGATCAGCGCGACGCTCACACAGCGTGTCGCGCGGGAATATGCATGGGGCATTTGGGGGCTCCTTTGTTGCGATGCAACATAGCGCAACTTTGCCTTCAGGGAAACACCTCTCAGCATTATCGATTTGTTATATGGGTCGGGCATAGCGAAGAAACGGGCTCCTGCAGTGAAAACTTGACCAAACCGGCGGATATGGGCATGGTCCCCTCGATTTTGACAACTTGTATGGACGAGAATGGCCAAAGAAGACCTCCTAGAGTTCACCGGCACCGTGATGGAATTGTTGCCTAATGCAATGTTCCGGGTGAAGCTGGACAACGACCATGAAATCCTCGCGCACACGGCGGGGAAAATGCGTAAGCACCGGATCCGGGTGCTTGCCGGCGACCGCGTCAACGTTGAGATGACGCCGTACGACCTGACCAAAGGTCGGATCACTTTCCGCTTCAAGTAAGCACCGTCATGCGTGACGCTGCCAGACCGAGCTGGAGCTGCCGATGAGCGGCCGGCTTATTTTGGCGTCTGCGTCGCCGCGTCGGCTCGAGCTTCTGGCGCAGGCCGGGATAATTCCGGATGCTGTGGAGCCCGCCGACATCGACGAATCTCCGCTGCCACATGAGCGCCCAAGGGCACTTGCTGAACGCCTCGCGCGCAGCAAAGCCGAAGCCATTGCCGCCCAGCATCCAGATGATTTTGTGCTCGCCGCCGACACCGTCGTCGCAATGGGCATCCGCGTATTGGAAAAGCCGGTTGATGCGGACGAGGCCACCAAGTTTTTAAGCAAGCTATCCGGGCGTCGTCACCGGGTCATCGGCGGTATCTGTGGGATCGCGCCGGGCGGCGTGGTGCGGGCGAAAACGATTGTCACGCAAGTCCGTTTTAAGCGCCTGACGGGTGCTGAGATCGCGGCCTACATCGCCAGTGACGAATGGCAGGGCAAGGCGGGCGGCTATGCGATTCAGGGCCGTGCCGGCGCGCTGATCCCTTGGATCAATGGATCGTACACCAATGTGGTCGGCTTGGCGTTGATGGAAACGCTGGGGCTGTTGCAGGGGCTCGGGCATGGCGGCGGGCCGGCGTGATCGCCCCGGCCAAAATCGTTATCGAGTCTGCGCCTGGTGAGCTTCGCACCGCAACCCTGGACGCCAACGGCACCCCCATTGAATTCCGCGTTGAACGCACCCATCAACGCAGCCTGAAAGACGGTCTGTATCTGGGCCGGGTGCGTGCGCTGCGGGCAGATATCGGTGCGGCGTTTGTCGATATCGGGCACGCCGACGATGGCTTTCTCAATCTCAAAGAGTCCGGCGCAACCCAAGGCCTGCACGAAGGCGACGCATTGATCGTGCAGGTCACCCGCGATGCCGTGCCCGGTAAGGGGCCCAGGCTGAGTGCGTATCCAACACTGGCCGGACGGTATTTGGTTTTAACGCCAGGTGACGGCAATTTGGCGATTTCAAAAAAAATCGGCGATGCCGAGACGCGGGCACGGCTGCGTGACGTGCTGGAGACTCAAGCTGATGACGTGGCCGGCTTCGTCGTCCGCACCGACGCATTACACGCAGCCGACGAAGCCTTGTTGGCCGAAGCGCGGGCATTGCGTGCCGCATGGACCCAGATCGCGGCAACCGCCGAAAGTGCCGCGGCGCCGACGGAACTATATGCCGCTCCGGACCTTGCCGCGCGGACGCTTTTCAGCGCTTTCAGTGCGGCAACGTCGGATGTTGTGGTCGATGATGCCGATACGTTGGCGGTCTTGGCTGCGTTCGCCGATACGCATCTGCCCGAGGCACGGCCATCGCTCAGCCTCGTCCGGGCGCCTGCGTTTCGCACGCTCGAGATTGAAGACGCATTTGCCGACGCGCTGGCGCCAATGGTTGCGCTGCCGTCCGGCGGCCGCATTGTGATCGCCGAGACGGCGGCCATGGCCAGCATCGACGTCGACGCCGGTCAGGCCGGGGGCGGCAGTCCTGAACGGGTCGCACTGCACACCAATCTCGAAGCCGCCGCGGCATTGGCCCGCCAATTACGGCGCCGCAACATCGGCGGGGTGATCGCGGTGGATTTTATGCGCATGAAAGATGACGCGGCCCGCGCCAAGGTGTTGGCGGTGCTCAAACGCGCGCTCACCGATGATCCGGCGCAGCCCCGTGCGTTGCCGTTCAGTGCATTCGGGATTGTCGAGATCGAACGCCGACGCGACGGCATGTCGCTGGCCGAGACGATGCTCAGCCGTACCTTGATCGAGACTTCTGAGACCCGGGCGTTGGCTGCGCTTCGCGCCTTGGCGCTGACCGGAGGCGGCCCCGTTGCCCTTCACGTGACGCCTGACATCAAGGCAGCCCTGCAAGGTCCGCTTAAACCGGCGTTGCAGGCAACGTCGCAGCGGCTAGGATTTGACATCCCGCTCGTCAGCGATTTGCATAGGGGTGCGGACGTGGATTTTGAGATCAAATCGAAAACGCCAAAAATATGAGTGCGACGTGACTTCATCGAATAAAAACGCAAATGTGGTGCCCTTGATGGGCCGAAAGTGCCCGGTCTGCGGCAAAGCCGCCGACATAGAAATGCGCCCGTTCTGCTCGAAACGCTGCGCCGATCTGGACCTGGCGAAATGGCTCGACGGGGATTATCGCGTGTCCACTGACGAAGCGCCGTCGGACGGTGCGATCAATGCCGGCGACGAGGAAGATGAACACTTCTAAGCCGCGCAGTTGCTGGCCAATCGCCGGTTCTGGCCAACCGAAAACACCGTAAGACTGGTGCTGGACAGGCCCCTTTCTATATTCTATACACGCCGAACGTTCGCAGCCTGCTGCGACACGGTGCCCAGGTAGCTCAGTTGGTAGAGCATCGCACTGAAAATGCGGGTGTCGGTGGTTCAAATCCGCCCCTGGGCACCATTTTTCAATAAAATAAATATGTTAGGTAGAATCGCAGTCCTTTCGATTAGGGCGATATTGTGATTCGACGTTTGTTTTCAAAAGGATATGGTAATACCCGGTTAGGTAATTGTGGGTATTCAAATCCCCCGTTTTTCTTCGACTTTTTAGGCGGTTACACGTGATTTTGGGTTGGGAAACTTCTTACCCCGATGTACGGCAAGAATTTTGCATTTTTTGGTTCTGTTAGGTTCTCAAAAAACACAATTTAAAATGATCAATTCTGTTCGGAGGGTGAGATTGAAATGCCTGATAAAGTCCAAGTGGCAGATTTGATAATCTGGATTGGTGAGATCCGGCGTCAGTTTGGGGCTGTGATACTAGGCGAGTCATTCGCTCATATTGCCGACCGCAAAGATGTTCGAAATGCAGCGACCAGTCTCGATAAACACGTTTCTATTATTTTGAATACGACAATCCATGCTCACGTTGTTGCAGCAGTGAGTGCATTATGCAGGTTGCATGATTTTGACGACGAGAAGTTAAGCAACCGAATCTGTTTGCCTCGCTTGTTTAGAGTTCTTGAGAACAGAAAATTGCTGGAGGGTTTTTGCAAAGGCCAGAATGCTGAAAGTAATTTTGAAGTAGCCAAAGATTGTTGGGAGTTTGCGCAAAAGCTGGAGTCCGAATATGGGGCTGATACAGCATCGGTCGATAGGCAAGAAAAAGATCGGAGCATAAAGACTGTTATACGTAAATTTAGAAACAGAAGAATTGCTCATTTCTTAGATATGGAACCGGACCCGCTCTATGGCGCTGATATATGGCGGCTAGCATCGTCGACAGGCTCAATCATCGACCATTTAGGGAAATCATCTGGTTCATTTTCGGTCAGTGTCAGGAGCGACCGGAAGGTCTGGGATGATAGGGTGCTCGCCTATTTTTCTCACCTCTTGGGAACGCAGTTTGAGGAACAAGATTCCGGTTAGGGAAATCTATTGGAAAGCCTTAGGAACTTTGGCTCCCTAACCGTCATGTAACCCATTGACTTTGCTTGCAAGATGAACCTCGCCCCTGGGCACCATTTTTTCCTCTTCAAGCTTTTTGAGTGTCTTCCAACCGCGGGTCATCGTGATCCCGTTCGTGGGCCTGACGAAGGTCATGGCCGTCGCGATCCGTCGCGCACGACATTCTCGGCTCACATATCTATGCCAGACGTGTTCTCTCGATGCCTAATTCGGCCAAGAGCTGCGAAATTTAATCAAGAGATCTCTAAATGCCTCTGCGGCTGCACTCATTTCCTGATCATTGACGCGGACAATGCCGATGTTCCGGCTGAGATCAACACCCCGAACAGGCAACAAAACAAGGTCGTTCATATTCAAGTTTTCTGCGTCTAAGCCGGACAACAAGCCAACGCCCAGTTTCTCGCGCACCAATGCGACCATTGTTGAAGCGTATCGGGTCATAAGATTGGGGGCGAAGTCGTGGCCGGCACTGGTATAAGCGGCCCTGAAGGTCGCCCAGGCCGCAGACTCAGGCGGGATTGCAATCAGTTTCTCGTCGGCAAAATCGGCTAAAGTAATCTTATCCAATTCCGTTAATCGGTGGTCTGCTGGCACTAAGAGTTGGAAAGAGTCCGTAAACAACGGTTCGCAAATGTAGGTTTTGTCGACGGATGCGTATGGGCAAACGGCTAAATCAACTTCCCCCGTCTTCACGCGGTCCAAAGCCTGACCGAAAATATCATCGACGAGTTCTACGTCTATGTCGGGCCAACGCGCACGGAAAGCGCGGATCACACGTGGCAAGAAACCGGATGCGACAGATGGCGAGGCGCCGATGACGATGCGCCCGTGTTGAAGGTTCGCTTCTTCCCTGAATTCTTTTACCAAGGCACGGGTTTCTATGACCATGCGCTCGACCCGTGCCCGCAGTCGCTCTCCTGCCTCGGTAATGACCACGCGTCGGGTGGTGCGGTGAAAGAGTTTGACCATCAACGCATCTTCAAGATGGCGGATGCGCGCAGAAATCGTGGGCTGTGAGACGTGAAGCAGCTCCGCGCTCCGACGGAAGCTCCCCGTGTCAGCCACCGAGATAAAAGCATCTAGATCTGCAGGCGATATATTAATCATAATATTCTATTAATCGATACAATAACATTACTTATCATTCAATGAGTGTTTCGATACAGTGACATCCAACAAGCAATCATGAGGCGGGCGACAAACGCGCGCCGCCGCAACATGGATCGAATTGCCGGAGGAGCTATTCCATGTCTTTCCCAAAATACGATTCATCGGCCGCTTGGCGCGCCGATGATATGGTCAATGATCAAAGCTGGATATTCCGGATTGAAGATGAAGCAGCGACGCAAATGGCAGCCGCTGTCTTGCGAGGCTATGACGCGGACCGGCCGTTGTTTGATTACGCGCCGAGCGATTTCGATTTTGGTCCGGGGTTGGATACCGTTCGCGCATCGGTCAGGGAAGCACACTTCGGTCGTGGCTTTGCGCTCACCAAAGGATTGCCGCGGGGGCACCTTAGCGCTGATCAATTTCAGCTTCTGGTTTGGGGTATCGGCCTGCATTTGGGCGTGGCGCGGCCGCAAGGGAGAGCATCGCAGTATATTTCCGAGGTTCGTGCGACCGGCAGCACTTACCGGGCTGCTGGTGGTCGAGGTTATAACACCAATGCCGGGTTAGATTTTCATGCTGATGCCTGCGATATCGTCGCATTGGCATGCTTCAATCAGGCGAAGTCCGGCGGACAAAGCATGATTTCCAGCAGCACGAGTGCCTGGCAAACCCTTGTTTCTGAACGTCCTGATTTGGCACAGGTCGCGACAGATAAATTCTATTTCAGCCGAAACCAAGAAGAAGCGCCGAATGAAAATCCGTTTTACGGGCAGCCAATTTTTGACTTCGAAGACGGTCGTATATTCGGAAAATGGAACCGCAACCGCATTCGCACGGCCCAAGAACTGCCAAGGGTGCCAAAGCTGAGTGACGCGCAACTGGAATGCGCTGATCTATTAGACGACATACTCAGTCGCCCTGACATGATGTTCACGATGCAGCTTGAACCGGGTGACCTGCAGTTCATGAACAATCATTTGGTGCTGCATTCTCGAACGGAATTCGAAGACTTTGAAGAACCAGAACGCCAGCGGTTGCTATATCGTTTGTGGTTGGCAACCCCTGACTCCGTGGCCCTACCGGAAACATGGGGTGTGTATTTTCGTTCCATAACACCCGGCAGTGTGCGTGGTGGATTCTGTGGTCACCAGCATGATGATGCGTGCCGCGAATTCGAAGAACGCCAGGCAAAAGCGCTCGGAATGACCGTGCCGGCACTGATGATTGACCCACCTCTGACTGAGGTCGCTTAGCAGTCAGAAATAGAGGAAGCAGATGATGAATATGCAGATGATGACGGACAACCCCATCGGTCACGACGTTGCAGCAGAAGCAGCGCAGGTGCTGAATGTATTAGATGATGGTGGTGTTGCGATTATTCCGCTCAATGTCGCGTATGCTATTCTTGGGCGTACCGAGGGGGCAATCCGTCGGATATTCGAAGTCAAGCAACGCAGCTTTGAAAAGCCATCGGGCATGTTCGGCGGGGCGGCTGCGTCGCGTGATCTGCATGTCCTTGATGATCAAGGCCAGGCTATACGACGGGCGTTGATCGAAGATGCGGATCTTCCGTTCTCAATTGTCGCGAATTACCGCAAGGATCATCCTTTGCTGGCGGGTGTTGATCCTTTTGTGCTGCAAACCAGCACCAAAGGCGAAACGATGGATATGCTCATCAATGCAGGGCCCTTGCATAATGCGTTGGCCGCATTGAGCCACGAACGAAAAACACCGGTGTTCGGATCAAGCGCAAATCAGTCACTTTCGGGGTCGAAATACTGGGTTTGCGATATCGAGCCGGCAGTCCTTAAAGCAGCAGATATCGTTATCGATCACGGCACCTGTCGCGACGCCAACGACGAAGGCCTCTCTTCGACGATTATCGATTTCAAAAACTATTCGGTCGTCCGTGCCGGATGTCGATTTAATGAAATCCAAAAGTTCGTGGATGGTCGCTTTGGGATTTCGTTGCAGGCGGGTTAGGCGCGCAGAAAACCAATCGACCTAGATAAGTCTTCTTTATATCCGCACAAGTTCAAACCGGCGCCCAGTCGAGGTCGCCGACATAGCGTTCGGCCATATGTCCCTCTGCGTTCAGGGCGAACAGGTGGAGCCACCGATTATCAAACAGGGCACGCACCTCGGGATGGCGCTCAAGAATGTCGGTCATCGCGGCGGTGGGCGCTTCAATGCAAACCGAAAGTCGGAGCGGCTCGTGCATCAGGTCTTTGCCGTCATGCACCGATTGCCAGGGCAGGCCGGCCTTTAAAAGCCCGCCGTTGCCCTCGACCACGCCGATGCCGCCGGTCACATTGTGCAGCAGCTTATTGCCGCCACCGAACGCGTGCGGCGCGGTGGTTGATCCGTAGTACTGCAGGCTGATCCAGCTCGCGACCACCACAGGGGCGGTCATGATGAGTTCGAGCACCGAAAAACCCGCGTCTTTTTGCCAATCGTAATCGTGCAAAAAGGCGCGCCCGTCGAGCTTCTTGCCGGCGGTTCTTGACCGAGGCGCGGCGATAAACGCCATGCAGCCGGCAAGCGCCCACTCGGGCCGGGTCTCTGACCAGTCGCGCGATCTGTACGCAACGTCGTTGCCTGCATCTGCCCGGGGCAGTCGCTGGGCACGCTCGGAGCGGGTCAACCGCCCGGCGTCGGTGAGCCACCCCCGCACCTGCGTCAAGGTTTTGCCGTGCGCGGGCGATGGGTGGTCGTCCGCATAAAGCGTCACGTCATCGCCCGTCGTGTCGTGTAGTGCCGCCAGAAACAAGGTGTCGTCGGGGATGTCGATGCCCTTTTCTTTGAGGCCGGTGCGCACGTCGGAATCATTGAGAAGCGCAGCCAGAAGCCGGGCGTTCACTTCACCGGAATAGCCACCGCATGCGCCGCAATGAAGCGCACTGGCGTGCGGATTGTTGACCACGTTGGCGCCGTGGCCGACCAACAGCACGACCGGGGCAAAGGTTTCCGTCAAAGACATGGCACGCAACACGGCTTCCGCCGCACTGAGCCTTTGCGGCAGATCAAGGGCCGGATCAAGCCGAGGCGCCGGCTCTATCGTCGTGTCCCGCGCGGCAAGCCCAAGGGCATCGCGGACCAGCTTGGCCATATAGAGTGGTCCGGTCGCTTCGACAAATGCGAATGAAGAGACTGCGGCCAACTTAAACCGCCCCCATGCTCGCTTGGCACGATGTGCGAAGCGCCGCTCGCGGTCTGCTGCCATATTGTCCTCGCCACCGGAGCGGGAATGCACACCCGGCGCCAGCAACACCGGCAGCCGGGCTTCTTCGACGTCCGATGCAAAGCCACGGTGCGATGTTGCAAGGCCGAAAAATCCGGCAAAGCCTATGGTTCTAATGGCGGGCGAAAGGGATTCCAATGACCGTCTGAAGATTTCCGAGCGCACATCAATGCAAAACGCCGCTTGCAGTGTCGGCCGGCCATCGACGATAGACCCCGGTTCTGCCAACAAGCTGGCGAAGTCACGCTGCTTTGCGCGCTCAAGGGCTTCTTGCAGAATTTCGTCGATAATGCTGTCCGGTGTCGGCGCAACCGGGTCCGCGTGTGCTGTGCGGGTTTCGGCCCACGATTTTTCGATGTCTTTTTCGTAAAGGTTATAAAGCACCTGCTCCCAAACCAGACGGATCGCCAGGAAGTCGATGATCGTTTCGTCTTTTTCGCCCTTCAGCTCCGCCTGCCACAACCGATACCGGGCGTAATATGCCCAACCGCCGAGACTGGCCAGCAAGGTGTGGAAGTAGGTCTCGAGTGCAGCTTCGTCGAGCTTAAGATGATTGAGCGCTTGTTCGATCGCGGCCAACGGCTCATCCGGCCCGTCGGCAACTTGCTGCGCGAATTGCGTCACGCCGTGAATTTCCGGGGTGAGGTCGTGCATCGCAAACGCGCGCCAGGCTTCGAATACCGATTTCGCCTTTGGCGCAGCCCACAGCGCCTGGCCATCGTCGAACTGCGCGGCGGCCCATGCCCCGAAACGCTCAGCGATTAGGCCCGGCCAGTCGGATTTGCCGGGAGTGGATGCAAGGTCAGCGACGGTGGGCAGCGGCGTTGGCGCGGGCGTGTCAGCTTTTGCCGCCGCCTTCACGTCGGCTACCGTTTTTGGGCGTTGCGCGGTCGGTACGTTCATCATGGCCGCTTGAATGTCGGCATCGGTCAAAGCGCCGGTGCTGATTTTATCGGCGAACCACGGGCGTGGCATGGTCACCGGAATGCCGGCGACCCGGGCCAGCCGAGGGCCAACCATCGACAGTGTTTGGTCGCTTTGCCCGAGGTAGGGGTTAACGGCCACGGTGGCCGCCAGCGGCCACGCCGGTGGAATGTTTCGGGCGGCGCGATCTGCCGCATGCCGAATGGTTTCAGCGCTTAATTGGGAAGGGGCCGTGTTCATGGTTTTGTTCCTAATATCTTTCGGGCGTTCATATGTCAGACGTCGCCTTGCGGATCGACCATCCGCCGAGCACACGGTCAAATACCGCGTTCACATACAGGCCGTTTGAGAGATGCACGCGGATGGCACCTGCGGCCGGATGACCGGCCCACAGCGGAAACGTGGCTTGGGCGAAGGCGACGGCGCCGAAGCTCATTACGAGCAGCACGATCAGGGCCCACTCAAGGCCGCTTGGCGCCGGTGTTGCCGGTAGTGTGCCGGCGGTCAACCATTCGGCGCCGGTCTGCAGGACAAAATAGCCCACCGTTGCCGCCAGCGAATAGACAGCGGTTTTCCGTGTCAGCGCACGCGGCGCCGTATCGGCTAAGCCCTGCGCCAGCAAGTAGGCAACGCCAAAGATCAAGATGGCCCCCAGCGCAAACGCTTGAACCGATTTCCCATTGAAGCTGAAGCCGAGCGCGAACAACACATAGATTGCCATGGCGATGCCAAAGGCGCGCGCGACCGTGCCCAAGCGTGGCACCGCGATCGGTCCCGGCCGCTTGATTGCGGCCACAACATTGACCGCGCCGCCCGACGACAAAAACGCGTGTGCCTTGTAAAAGGAATGCGCAACGATGTGCAGCAGGGCGATGGGGAACAGCGTCAGCCCGCATTGCAGCATCATAAAGCCCATCTGCGCGATGGTTGACCAAGCCAGCGACGTCTTCACGGCAGGTTGCGTCAGCATTACGAGTCCGCCGAACAACGCGGTAAAGCCGCCAACCATTGCGACGGACGCAAGAACCCCAGGCGAGGCAAGCATCACGTCGGCGAAGCGGATCAACAAAAAACCACCTGCGTTGACCAAGCCCGCGTGCAGCAGCGCCGATACCGGAGTGGGTGCTTCCATAACCTCGGTGAGCCAACCGTGCATCGGGAACTGAGCCGACTTGAGCAGGGCTGCAATCGCCAAAAGCCCCGATGCCCAAAGTGCGGAGGTCGGCGCCTCGCCGCCTTTTGCGGCGGCCAAGATGGCGCCGATGTCTGCTGTGCCATACGCAATGACAAGCAGGATACTGGCACCGATTAGGGCGGCATCACCGAACCGCGCGGTGACCCATTTTTTGTGCGCAGCCCGTTGCGCCTGAACGCGCTCGGGATAGAACAGCAGCAGTTTGTTCAGGAACACACTGGTCCCGATCCAAGCCGCAATAAATAAGATCAACGACCCTGCCTGAACCAGCAGCAATACCGCGGCCAATGTCAGTGATATCCAACCGGTAAAAGGGCCCTGTCGTGCTTCACCATCAAGATAGGTGGATGAATACCGCACCACGACCCAGCCGATGCCTGAGACCAGCAGCAGCATGATCATGCTCACGACATCCGTGCGGCTGGCGACGCCGAGTTCCGCAACCCCCAAGACACCTGCGCTGCCTTGACCTTGAAAGATCAACAGCAATGTTGCGCCGACGGCGGCGGCAAAGGCGACGATCGCGCCGCCCTCGGCCATGATGATCGTGCGCCGCGGACGGAAGCTCGGCCCCATGAACGCCGCGATGGCGATGGCAATATAAAGCGCAGGTGCGGCAAGCGGCAGCAGGTATGACACGACCGTTCTCCCAATCGTCATAACGTGAACGAGCGAGACCCTACGCAATTCCCATCATCAAATAAAATTCATTACTTAAAAGAAATCGTTCTCTTTTATGAAACGAAAAATATGCGTATTTGTCTGAGCTATCCAAGGCGATTTTTGTAAAACATTGATCTAATTGACACGTTAATTTTTAGCGTGTCAGGTTGTCGCATGGCCCCTGCGCGCGTCGAATTTCGTTTGCGCTGCGGCTCAACATCTTAATGCGGGGGCAGTCCATGTCTGTGACCGAAATTCGTGCCGAGGTATTTGCGACCTTGCCGGAGAACTATCGCCAGATCGGCCAGCCATCGCGCTGGGTGGATGCCAACAAGCCGGGTGGTGAAGTGCCGTCGTTTCTTGAAGGGCCGTCGTTTGACCGTGACGGTAACCTTTGGGTCGTCGATATTCCTTGGGGTCGGATTTTTAAGATTACACTGGACGGTGCGTGGTCGCTTGGCGCCGAATACGACGGCTGGCCGAACGGGCTACGGGTACACCCGGACGGCACGCTTCGTATCGCTGATTATCGACGCGGTATTGTCATCGTCGATCCGAAAACGGGGTCTGTCCGTGATCAGTTCTCGACCCGCCGGAGTGAGGGATTTAAGGGCTGCAACGATCTGTTCTTCGTTGCTGACGGCACGATGTATTTCACCGATCAAGGGACCACCGGCCTACACGATCCGAGGGGCCGCGTGTATCGGGTGTCACCGGGCACCGAGACCCTTGAGCAATTGATTTCCAACGGGCCAAGCCCGAACGGCTTGGTCACCGGCTTGAACGATCAGGTGCTCTACGTCGCCATGACCCGCGCCGCCGCCGTTTGGCGCGTGCCGTTGTTTCCCGAAGGCACGGCGAAAGTGGGCTTGTTCGCGCGACTGCCGGCGGGCGTCATCGGCCCGGACGGTATGGCACTCGATGAACAAGGCACTTTGTACGTATGTCATGCCAGCCGGGGGCGGGTTTACGCGTTTGATGCACACGGCGAAGAAGTCCTCAGCGTCGACTGCCGTCACATCGGTCGCACCACCACCAATCTGGCCTTCGGCGGTCCGGACATGCGTGACCTTTACATCACCGTCTCCGACGCCGGCGTCATCGCGCACGCAAAAATGCCGGTGCCGGGACGGCCGATGTACAGCCATACCGGTAAAGCCGGCTAGGCGTTCGGCACGCGACTTAAATCAACATCATCAAAATCAGGAGACGTTACATGGCAACTGGAAATCGTGCGGCACTTATCACCGGGTCAGGTCGAAATATGGGGCGCGCATGCGCCAAGGAACTCGCCCAGGCCGGCTTTAACATTGTCGTCAACGGCTCGAAAGACCAAGCCGCCTGTGAACGCGTCGCCGATGAAGTCCGCGCGCTCGGCACCGATGCGCTTGTTGTGATGTGCGATGTTGGTGACCATGGCGCAGTCCATGCGATGGCGGATGAAGCATTAAAAACGTTTGGACGGATTGATGTTTTGATCAACAACGCGGCCATTCGTCCGGCCTCGGCGTTTTTGGATATGACCGACGAAGACCTAGCGCATGTTATGAACGTCAACTGCAATTCAGCCGTCTGGCTGTCGCGCGCGTTTCTGCCGGGCATGATTGAGGGCGGCTGGGGGCGGATCATCAATTTTTCGGGGATGAACGCGCAGCAAGGCACCGGCGGGCGGCCGCATGTAACCATGGCGAAACACGCAAGCTGGGGACTCATTAAGGCGCTGTCCCGCGAATTCGGCCCGAAAGGCGTGACCGCCAACATCATTTCACCGGGCACTTTTCCGGACGAAGACACAGATATTTCGGACTCTGATCGATATCAAAAGCTGCTGGCGCAAACACCGGTCGGTCGGCTTGGCACCGCCGATGACATTGCCGCAGCGGTGGGGCTGCTTTGCTCGGACCGCGGCGGCTTTATCAACGGCCAACTGCTGCAGATCAACGGCGGTGTTGTGGGTTGATGCACATCAATGCCTGAGCGGACCACGCCTGCGAGCATGCGGCGTGGTTTAAGTGATTGAAGGGTTTGTTGATGACGGAGCTTCGCCGCGCGTTGTCACTGCCGCTGGTTGTGCTTTATGGCCTCGGTGTGACAATCGGTGCAGGGATTTATGTCCTTCTGGGCGCAACGACGGCCAAAGCCGGGATTTATGCGCCCGCGTCCTTTGTCTTGGCCGCGATCGTGATGATGTTTAGCGCCGCGTCTTACGCCGAGTTGTCGGCGCGGTTTCCGGTGAGCGCTGGCGAGGCGGCGTACGTTCAGGCCGGTTTCAATTCGGCATGGCTATCTGCGACCGTCGGCTTTTTGGTTATCGCGTCAGGCGTGGTCTCATCCTCGGCAATCAGTCTTGGCAGTACGGGCTATATTCGCGCGTTTTTGGATGTGCCCGTCACCTGGCTGGTCATCATCATCGTCATTACATTGGGGGTGATTGCCGCCTGGGGGATTATGGAATCCGTCCTGTTCGCCAGTTTGTTCACCATTTTTGAAGTCGGTGCACTGTTATGGATTGTCGCCGTTGGGGTGATCGAAAACCCGGCTATTATTGCGGAACTGCCGCGTGTGTTTCCGGCAATGGGTGACGCGACGGCCTGGGTCGCGGTGGCGAGTGCCGGATTGTTGGCCTTTTTTGCCTTTATCGGTTTTGAAGACATCGTCAATCTTGCTGAAGAAATGGAACGGCCCGAACGAACCCTGCCTTGGGCGATCTTTTTGACGCTGGGTCTTGGCACGTTGATTTACTTCATGGTAACCGCCGTTGCGGTGCTGTCGGTGCCGCTTGATGAACTTGCCGCATCCGAGGCACCTTTGAGTTTTGTTTTTGGCCATATCTCCGGCGCGTCGCCTGTGATCATTTCGGCGATCGCAATTGCCGCGACGCTGAACGGTGTGATTATTCAAATCATCATGGCATCTCGTGTGCTTTATGGTCTTGCCAAGCAGGGCACCGCGCCGGCCATATTCGGCCGTGTTCATCCATGGACGCGAACACCATTGTGGGCGACGGCAGCGGTTTCGGCAGTGGTTTTGACCTTGGCGATTTCAGCGCCCCTCGAAGGCTTGGCTGAGTGGACTTCGCGGATTGTCTTAATCGTATTTGCAATGGTGAACGGAGCTTTGTTTCTTTTAAAACTGAAGCGCGAATATGCTCAACCGGGTGGCTTTGCGGTTTGGATCGGCATTCCCGTGCTTGGCTTTTTTACCTGCATCGCGCTGCTCATCGGGCAATTCATAAGCGCGCTCATTTCCGCCACCTGAACGCATAAGGACATATCCGATGATCACTGTGGAACAAGTTGTGCGGCATCAAGACTATCAGGCGATATCTGTGCACCCAGATACCACGGTCGCTGAATCCGCCCGGATTATGACGGATAATCAATGGGATATGGTTGTCGTGTGTTCGGACACGGGGCAAGTGGCTGGGGTGGTTTCGTGGCAGGACATCATGCGTGCGATCACTGAAATATCTGGCGACATATCATCGCTTAAAGTCAGTCAACTGCTCACCATAGATCCGATCACGTGCAGCGTTGAAGACGACGTGCACGATGTCTTGCACGTCATGGCGCAGCATCATTTTCACCATATGCCTGTTGTTAAGAATGGGCACTTGGCGGGCATGGTGCGGCAGTCGGATATTTTGGTGACGTTGCTCGAAGAAAGCGACATGGATAAACGCGCAGCCCTCATTGCGAATTTAAAATACCTTTAGCGGTGGTGCGCACGCGTAAAAGGACGCCCCGCAGGAGCGCCCTTTTACGCGTGCGTGTATCAACTTTATCGGATCGTGATGTCGCCGACCATGCCGGCTTCTGCATGCCCTTCAAGGGCGCACTTTAAATCCAGTTTTTCGCCGGGCTGGATGGGCACGAAGAACCACTGCACTTCTTGGCCTGGGCCGATTTCGATTTCGCGGATGTTGCCTTTAATTTCCGCAACCAAATCACCCGACGCATTCGCGATTTCGACTTTGCGCGTGAAGATACGCTCAACAAGGCCGTGCGACTCGATCTCATGCTTTATCGGATCGACGTTTTTGAGCACCAAATTATACGCCTTGCCGGTTTCGAACTCGAGGTGTGACGGCTTGAAATACATATGCCCGTCAGTGGTGCCCATTTCGAGCGTCACCTTGGTTGGATTGGCGCGGCTGAGATCACCCTCGGCCATGGCAGCGGACGGTCCGATCAAAGCGATGGCGGCGGCTAAGCAAATCATTTTTTTCATGGGATGTGTCCTGTTTGTTTATGGTTGATTATTTTTTCGAACAACAGATCCAGGATACTCAGGTAACGATCTGTCCGCATTGACCTGTATCATTTTGAAGCGCGCATATCCCACAAACATTGCAGCCCCGT
>JAFMCK010000185.1 GCA_017857825.1 Rhodospirillales bacterium | reverse complement strand
GACAAGCTCGGCTGAGCTGGGCGGATAACGGATCATGGCCGAAGGGCGCATTCACGAATTCGGCGGACGCACACTCGATTTGGCGACCGTCGTCGGTCTGATCTGCGGGTTTGCGCTGGTCGGCGCGGCGATTTGGCTGGGCGGGACGCCGGGAAGCTTTTTCAACCCGCCTTCGATCCTGATCGTCATCGGCGGTACGCTCGGCGTGACGACCGCGTGTTATTCGCTGGGCGAAATGTTTGGCACCATCCGCGTCGTCGGCCACGCCATTTTCCGCAACACACAAGAGCCTTTTGATGCCGCCTACAAAGGGCTGCAAGTTGCCGAAATGGCGCGCAAGCAAGGCGTCCTCGCACTTCAGAATGTCGCCGGCAGTGTCCGTAACGAACCATTCTTTCATCAGGGCATCAGCATGGTGATCGACGGCACCCCCGGCGAAGAGGTCGAATACATTCTGCGCCGTGATTTGCAGGCGACCATTCAACGCCATCGCCAAAGCGCCAGCGTGCTCCGCAAAATGGCGGAATTCGCCCCGGCGATGGGCCTGATCGGCACCCTGATCGGCTTGGTACAGATGCTCGGCAACCTACAAGACCCGACCACCATAGGCCCGGCCATGGCGGTCGCACTGCTGACCACATTTTACGGCGCCGTTCTTGCCAACATGGTGTTTCTGCCGCTCGCCTCGAGGCTTGAGCGCAACGCCGGCGAAGAAGCTCTGATCAATCAGATTTTTCTTCTGAGTGCCGTTTCGATTGGGCGCCAGGAAAATCCGCGTCGGCTGGAAATGTTGCTGAACAGCATTTTGCCGCCCTCGCAACGGGTACAGTACTTTGACTAACTTGATGAGCCACGAGAACCGGGAAGCACATAGACCATGCTATTACTGATCGTCGGAACCCTCGAAGGACAGATCGGCGCTGCCAGCCAGATCGCCATCCAAAGGGGCGCCAAGGTTCAACAGGCCGACACCCCTGAGGGCGCGCTGGATATCCTGCGCCGCAGCGGTGCGGATCTGGTGATGATCGATGTCGCCCAGGATGTAGAAAGCTTCATGGCCAGCATGGAGAGCGAGCGCATGCATGTGCCCGTCGTCGCCTGCGGCGTCTCAAACGATACTCAGGCGGCAGTCCGCGCAGTCCGCGCCGGCGCCAAAGAATACATCCCGCTTCCGCCGGACCCAGAACTGATCGCTGCCGTTTTGGAGGCGGTCACGGAAGAACAACACGCGCTGATCTTTAAAGATCCGGCGATGGCCGCGACCGTTAAGATGGCGGACCAAGTCGCGGCGTCCGAAGCCAGCATCCTGATCACCGGCGGGTCCGGCACCGGCAAAGAAGTGCTGGCGCGCTATCTGCATCACAAATCCAAGCGGAAAGACCGACGCTTCGTTGCCGTCAACTGCGCGGCGATCCCGGAAACCTTGTTGGAATCCGAATTGTTCGGCCATGAAAAAGGGGCCTTCACAGGGGCCGTGGCCCGACGCATCGGCAAGTTCGAAGAAGCCGACGGCGGCACCTTGCTGTTAGACGAAATCAGCGAGATGGACGTACGGTTGCAGGCAAAACTGCTGCGCGTGATCCAAGAACGCGAAGTCGACCGGATCGGCTCCAGCAAGCCGGTCTCGGTGAACGTGCGGATCATCGCCACGTCGAACCGAAACATGGATCAGGCGGTCAAAGACGGTCAGTTCCGCGAAGACCTGTACTTCCGCTTAAACGTCGTCAACTTGCGCCTGCCGTCGCTGGCGGAACGGCCCGGCGACATCGAAGCGCTGGCCAAACATTTTGCCGAAAAATATGCCGAGTCCAACGATGTGCCCTATCGCCCGTTGTCCGATGCCGCGATGGTCATGCTAAAGGCGCATGCATGGCCCGGCAACGTGCGCGAGCTGGAAAACACCCTGCACCGCGCGGTGTTGCTGTCGTCGGGCGACTCCATTGAGACCGATGCAATTTTACTGACCAATCCCGACGGCACGCCGACACTTCCCGGTGGCGCTGCGGGTGGCAGTGATGGTGACGGCGCAGCACACTTGGTCGGGCGAACTGTTGCCGACGTGGAACGCGAATTAATCATCGATACGCTGGAACACTGCCTCGGCAACCGCACCCATGCGGCGACGATTTTGGGCATTTCGATCCGCACACTGCGTAACAAGCTCAAGCAGTATGGCGATGATGGCTTTAACGTGCCCCAGCCCGGCGATGCAAACCGTCCGGGCGCATAATGTGCGCTCATAGCAAAGGATTGATCACCGATGGCTGATGCCGGGGGTGGCGACGTCGAATTTAACACAGGCGATTTTCTCAAAGATCGCATGAGCCGTGCGATGAAGCGCGGCGACATCATGCTCGCGCTTGGTGTCGTGGCGATCTTGGTGGTGCTGATCCTGCCGCTGCCGCGCTGGCTGTTGGATTTTGCGCTGGCGTTCTCGATCATGATCTCGGTGTTGATCTTGATGACCGCGCTGTTCGTCGAACGGCCGCTGGACTTTAACGCCTTTCCGACCGTGTTGCTGCTGGCGACAATGATCCGGCTGTCGTTGAATCTGGCGTCCACACGCCTGATTCTATCCGACGGTCACGAGGGCACACAGGCTGCGGGTAAAGTGATCGAAGCGTTTGGCGGCTTCGTGATGGGCGGCAACTTCGTCATCGGAATTATTGTGTTTGCGATCTTGGTGATCGTGAACTTTGTCGTCATTACCAAAGGTTCCGGCCGTATTGCCGAAGTGTCGGCACGGTTTTCGTTGGACGCCATGCCCGGCAAGCAGATGGCCATCGACGCCGATCTATCATCAGGTCTGATCGACGAGGAAACCGCCAAAAAACGCCGCAAAGACCTAGAAGAAGAAAGCGCGTTCTTCGGCGCCATGGACGGTGCCGCCAAGTTCGTGCGCGGTGACGCCATCGCCGGTTTGCTGATCACCTTCATCAACGTCATCGCCGGCATGATCATCGGCGTCGCACAGCAGGACCTGACGTTTGCCGAAGCCGCCAACAATTACACCCGCCTGACGGTGGGTGACGGCTTGGTCTCGCAAATCCCGGCGCTGATCGTGTCGACCGCCGCAGGTATGGTGGTCACCAAAGCCGGCGTCGCAGGCACCGCCGACGTCGCGCTGTTCAAACAGTTAGGCGGCCAGCCTAAGGCGATGGGCTTGGTGTGCTTCTTGCTGCTGGCATTGGCCATCCTTCCCGGCATCCCGGCGTTGCCATTCCTGACCTTGGCCGCATTCGCAGGGGGGGCCGCATATTGGGTCAACTACCGCGACGCGGCGCTTGAAGAAGAATCGGTCAGACAACTCGAAGAAGAAGCCGTCGACCCCAAAGCCCTAGCCGAAGAGCCGATCTCGTCAGCGCTGAAGATCGACAATATCCGTCTGGAGCTTGGCTACGGCTTGCTGGCGCTGATCAATGCGCCAAAAGACGGCCACAAACTCACCGATCAGATCAAAGCGCTGCGCCGCCAGTTGGCGACCGAAGTCGGCTTTGTGATGCCGTCGGTGCGCATCCAAGACAACATGCAGTTACCGGCCAATGCCTACGTGATCCGGATCAAGGAAATCGAGGCCGGGCGTGGCGAGCTGCGACCCAACATGTTGCTGGTAATGGACCCCCGCGGCGAGGAAATCTCGATCCCCGGCGAAAAAACCACCGAGCCGACGTTCGGTCTGCCCGGCATGTGGATCGAAGAATCAAACCGCGAAGAGGCGTTGTTCCGAGGCTATACCGTGGTCGATCCGGCCACCGTGGTCACAACCCACGTGACCGAGCTGATCAAAGACAATATGGCGGAACTGTTGTCGTACGCGGAAACGCAAAAGCTGCTGGACGAGCTCGACAAAGATCACCAAAAGCTGATTGCCGACATCATACCGGCGCAGATTTCGCTAGGCGGTCTGCAGCGCGTGTTGCAAAACCTTTTGTCGGAACGGATTTCAATTCGCGACCTGCCGACGATCTTGGAAGGCGTCTACGAGGCGTGCGGCCACACCCGCAACGTGATGACGATTACCGAGCATGTGCGCGCCCGCTTGGCCCGCCAAATCAGCGACATGAACACCAACGGGCAAGGCTTTATCCCCATCGTCACCCTGTCGCCGGGCTGGGAGCAGACATTTGCCGAAAGCCTTGTTGGGCAAGGCGACGATCGGCAGTTATCGATGCCGCCGACGCGCCTACAAGAGTTCATCGGCCAACTGCGCAATACATTTGAACGCCAAGCGATGATGGGCGAAAGCCCTGTGCTGTTGACCAGCCCGACGATCCGACCGTTCGTTCGTTCCATCGTTGACCGCTTCCGACCGACAACCGTGGTCATTTCGCAAAACGAGATTTACACTAAGGCGAAAATAAAAACCGTCGGCCAAATTTAGGTCTCGATTTAGGTAGTAATCCGGTATGCGCCTTAAAACGTTCACCGCCCCGACCCTTGCAGACGCGATGGAACTCGTGCGCCGCGACATGGGAGAGGACGCGATTATCGTCTCGACGCAACAAGGCGGTGATGCGCTGACGTGCCGTGTCACGGCGGCAATCGAAGACACGCTTGAAGCAACTGAGACGATTCCCACCGAACCTGAAACCGCTGTTTCCGAAGACACGCTCGAAGACTATCTGCGCCAAGTGCTGACCGCGCACGGGTTGCCGGCGCATATGATCAACGCCACCGTCCGCGCGGCCCTAAAGGTCGATGAGCGTGACCCCGCGCTCGCCCTCGCCGCCGCCATTGATGCCGGCGTCACCTCTCGCCCCATTGATTTCAATACGCAGACCAAGCCGCTGGTGCTGGCAGGGGTGCCGGGCGCAGGCAAAACCATCACAGCCGCAAAGCTGGCGGCGCGGGCTAAGTTGGATGGTCGCAAGGTATTCTTAGCAACCACCGACGCCACCCGGGCTGGCGGCGTCGAGCAACTGGACGCGTTCGCACGCATTCTTGATATCAAGCTTTGCGCTGTCGATACCGCCGACGCACTCGCGGCCCACAAAGATGCAATAGATGCCGCCGATATTGCGATTATCGACACAGCCGGCGTCAATCCGTTCCGCGCCAATGACATGACCACGCTGAGAGACATCGCAGCCGCGATTGGCGGCGAGTTGGTGCTGGTCTTACCCGCCGGTGGCGACGCCATGGAATCCGCGGATACCGCGGCTGCATTTGCCGATATCGGTGCAGAACGCATGATCATCACGCGGCTGGATATGACGCGGCGCCTAGGCGGTATACTCGCTGCCGGCCTAGGCCGTGTCGCCATCGCCAACGTATCCATCAATCCGCGCGTCGCCGAAGGGTTGGATAAAATCAACCCTGTCGCCCTGGCCCGCCTGATCATACCCGAAGACGAGACAGAACACTTTTCCTTGCAGACAAAGGTTGCCCCATGAGCGAAGAAACCTCGACCAACCCGAGCGGATCATCCGCCCCAGCAACCCGCGCCAAGGGCAGCAATATCATCGCGGTGGCGTCCGGCAAAGGCGGTGTCGGCAAGACCTGGTTCTCGATTACACTGGCGCATGCGATTGCGCGCAGTGGTCGCAAGGTGTTGTTGTTCGACGGCGATTTGGGGCTTGCGAACCTAGACATTCAACTCGGCTTGATGACGAAAAAAGATCTGGGCGCGGTGCTGGCCGGGCGCGCCAGTTTATCGCAAGCGGTGACATTTTATGAAGAAGGCGGGTTCGATATCATCGCCGGGCGTTCGGGCTCAGGCGCACTGGCCAATTTGGCGGCCAACCGTTTGCAGGCCCTATTGGATGAACTCGCGCTGATTGCGGTGAATTATGATTATGTGATCATCGACCTTGGTGCCGGCGTCGAGAGCACTGTGCGTCGCCTGGCCTACGCCGCAGGTCGTATCATCGTCGTCGTCACCGACGAGCCGACGTCGCTGACCGACGGTTATGCGTTCATCAAGATCACGCATAATGAACGACCGGACTCTGACATCCAGGTGGTCACCAACATGGCGAATTCGATCACCGAAGGGGAACGCACCTTCAACACGCTCAACAAAGCCTGCCAGGGGTTCTTGAAATTCTCGCCCCTGCATTTGGGCAGCGTACGCCGTGACGAAAAAGTGCGCGGCGCGATCCGCGCGCAGACGCCGATCTTGAACAAGTATACGGAAAGCGATGCCGGCACCGACGTCAAACAAATCGCCCGCATACTCCGCCGCCCAAAGACCCCCGACGGCGGCTAAGCCGCGTCCGTCGACACAGGATCAGAGCCCAGCTATGAGCAGCATCGTCCCACCATCTCTGAATACGCCGCCCCCTGCTGCACCGCTGCCCCGTA
>JAFMCK010000184.1 GCA_017857825.1 Rhodospirillales bacterium | reverse complement strand
ATTATGTGGTGTGGCTGTCGCTTCTGCCCGATAACTTCTCAAAAGACGACGCGATTACCGGCGACCTTCAGCGGGTCACGTTGGCATCGTCGGGTATCCTGAAGCCGATTGAAGGCGCGGCCACCACGTTGCAGCCGCTTGTCCAGTCCAGCGAACAATCAATGGAAATTGACACGGCAAAGGTTCGCACCAGCCCGGACGTCATTGGCATGTTCCGTGATTTTGAACCGTCGGGTCAGCGTACGATTGTTGCCGCCCGCGTGCTTGGCCAGCCATCAACTGCCTTTCCAGATGGCCCACCCGCAAGCCCTGACGCGGCGTCGCCACTGCCTGATACGCCGACCATGGCGCAACACGTCGCTAAAGCAGATAAGGACATCAGCGTCATTGTCGTAGCCGATGTCGATATGCTGCACGAACAGTTCTGGATGGAATCTCGCCAGTTGTTCGGCCAATCCTTCAACGTGCCGTTCGCCAACAACGCGGACTTCACCGTCAACGCCTTGGAAAATCTTGCCGGCGGCACCGCGTTGATGGGCCTGCGCGGTAGATCCGAAGCGTTTCGGTCGTTCACGTATGTGGATGAAGTGCGCAAGGCTGCAGAGCGTGATTTCCGCACCAAAGAAGAAGAACTTGCGGCACAGATCACCACCATCCAGGGCGAGTTGGCGAAGCTGCTAAATCGTGAACAAGCCGGCGGTGAGCTGGTTATCGGCCCGGAAGACAAAGCGCGCGCCGAAGAATACCGCCGCGAGATGGTGCGGCTGCGCCGTGAATTACGCGACGTGCAGTTTGCGCTTCGTAAAGATATCGACGATTTGGATGCGATGTTGAAGTTCGTCAATATCGCGGCCATTCCGTTGCTTTTGGGCGTGATCGCGTTGGGGTGGCTGATCATCGGTCGCCGGCGTCGGGCACGCCGAATTCATATGACTGAAAGCTGAGGAGGGATCGATCATGACACCTAGAACCTTAGCTATCCTGTTGGTCTGCGCAATTGTCAGCAGCGCCGCTGCCGCCTTTGCGATTGCTCAGCGGGTCAGTTTTCAGGATACGGATTTTCAGGGCCAACGGGTATTCCCGGAGTTGCTGGAAACCGCCAAGGATGTGACGACGATGACGGTTACCCAGTCCGGCACCGTCATGACGTTCGAGAAAAAAGACGTTGGCTGGACGCTCAAACAAAGCGGTAGCTATCGCGTACATGACAACTTGGTCTCAAAGGTCATTTTTGGCCTCGCCAACATGGAATGGTTGGAAGCCAAGACGGCAAATCCATCGCGCTTCAAAGAGTTGCAGCTCGGTGACCCGTCGGAAACGACGTCAAAATCGCAGCAGGTGCGACTGGCCGACGCAAACGGTGACGTGATCGCCGATTTGATCGTCGGGCGCGCCAATTACTTTTTGCCGGAAACCACGACCGGCGGCATGTATGTCCGTCGCCCCGGTGAAGATCAGACCTGGCTTGCACGTGGCCTTGTCGATATTGGCGTCGAACCCCGCGATTGGCTGGTTCGCGAAATCATCGACATCAAACCGGAACAGATCGCCCGCGTCGACGTCGTGTTCCCGGACGGCACCCGGCAATCCGTGGTGCCGGCGCCTGACGCGACCGGCGGCTTCGCGTTTGAAAATATGCCGGATGGCTTCAAGCTGAAAAGCCCTTATGCGCCACGCAACGTCGCGGCGGTTCTCGGTGGCTTTGTGTTAAACAACGTGACGCCGAGCGCCGACATAGACCTTGATCCGGCGCAGGCCTACGTCGCGACGTTCAAAACCACAGGTGGGATGCTCGTGGTGACACGGATGTGGGAAAAAGACGGTCAGCACTATATGCAAGTCGAAGCGGAAGCTGCGCCGCCCTCAGCTGCTGCCACCCAGGCCGCCGAGATCAACGCGCGCACCGACGGTTGGACATACATCGTCCCCGATTATCAGTATGAGCAGGTTTCAAAGAAGCTCAGCGACGTGATCGAAAAGGCAACGACCGGCGGCTGACGCGTCCCACGCAATATGTGACGCCCCGGACGCGGAGCGATCCGGGATCTTGTGAGGCATGTCACTCAATGGTCCCGGATACAGCCTGCAGCCATTCCGCGCCGTCGTGGGTTTAGGTTGGGGGACTCAATTCCTCGCTGCCCCCTCTCACAGAGAAGACATGAGAAACTCTATAGCCTTAGATTGATGACCAGACTTCGTCTTCGAATTGGAGCTCGCGCTCAAACGTCGATAATTCACTGAGTGCGAAATCGCGGATTGAGACTATGCCGTACCCGGTGTCTCGCAATCCGGTAACCGCGACATGGCGGATATTCAACTCAATCATCAACGCGACCGCCTCAAACCCCAGGCGTTCGCCATCAAGCGTAGCGATATGTTTCGTCATCACCTCGGTGATCTTGGTCTTGCTCGGATCGCGGCCATGCGCGACCACACGCCGCAGTAAGTCTCGCTCGGTAAAAATGCCGACCATGTCGCCATCGTCGATCACCAACACGGCGGCAACATTTCGGTCGCACATCCGTTTGGCAACATCAATCACCAAGGTTTTGCTGCTGACCTGCAACAATTGCTGCCCCGCGACGATTTCTTTTAGTTTTCTGTGATGCATGGTTTGCCTCCCACCCGTACGGGCCACCGTTTCCAGGGTGTTTCACGATTAGGGCCAGCATTATACACTGTAATCGAAAGGTCCGGGTACTTTTTACTTCTGTGGTCCCCGTTTCCCGGGTCGGCACCACGGCGACGTATTAGTTGTTTGCTGTGGCCAGCATGACATCGAGCAGGACCTGTGCGCCGGTCGCGAGGTCTTCGGGGCGAGCGTTCTCGGCCTCGTTATGGCTGATGCCGCGTTCACATGGCACAAAGATCATTCCCGTCGGTGCGACCTTGGCGATTTTGCAGGCATCGTGGCCAGCGCCGGAATGCATATCGATAAATCGCACTTGGCGGGCTTGGCAGGCTTGCCGGACGGCGTCGATGCAGACTGGGTTGAATGCGACCGGCGCAGCGCGGGTGACCGGCGCGACCTCAAGCGCCACGCCGCGGCGGTCGGCAATCGCCTGCATGGTGCCGGTCATCTCGGCTTCCATACGTTCAAGCGTGTCTTCATCGGGGTGGCGGCTATCGATGCTGAAGACGCAGCGCCCGGGCACGGTATTGCGTGAATTCGGGACAACGCGCACATGGCCGACGGTGATCACAGCGGCAGGCTCGTAGGTTGAAGCGAGGGCTTCCAAGGTGAGCGACATTTCGGCGGCCGCCATAAACGCATCATGGCGTTTGGCCATCGGCAAGGTGCCTGCATGGCCGTCTTCACCGACCAACGTGACCATAAAACAACGTTGCCCTTGTGCACCGAGCACAGCACCGATGGGTAGCCCTTCGGCTTCTAAGATCGGTCCTTGTTCGATGTGCGCCTCGAAATACGCTTTGAAGTCTATGTCGCCGACAGCGGCTGCGCCTGCGTAACCGATTTCATCCAGGGCGGTTTCGACACTTATGCCGTCGGCGTCGATCAGTGCCAGCGCTTCGTCGAGCGGACGCATGCCGGCGAACACGGCCGAGCCGATGCAACCGGCGGCAAAGCGGGCACCTTCTTCGTCGGTCCAGTCGACGACCTCAATCGGGGCCTCGGTTTCAATGCCGGCATCGTTTAAGGCGCGGATCACTTCGAGCCCGGCCATGACGCCGAATGCGCCGTCGAATTTGCCGCCGAGCGGTTGGCTGTCCAAATGGCTGCCGGTCACCACCGGGGCGGCGTCCGGATTGCGACCGGGCCTGCGGGCAAAAATATTACCGATCCGATCCGTTCTGATCTCGCAGCCGGCATCTCGGGCCCACGTGCAAAACAGATCGCGCCCTTGGCGATCCAAATCGGTCAGCGCGATACGACCGACGCCGCCCTTGGCGGTTTTGCCGATTTCGGCCAGCCTCATCAGGCTGTCCCACAGCCGTTGTTGGTTGACGTGCGCGCTCATAAAATGCTGTCGATGTAGGCGGCGTTGCGGAAGGTGTCGGCGTCATAACCCGGGCGCCCGATCACTTGAACGCCAATCGGCATGCCATTGGGGCCGGTGAGTTTCGGCAACGTGATCGATGGTGCGCCGACCAGGGTCCAGATTTTCTGAAAGATTGCATTGCCGGTGCTTTCAAGCCCGACCGGCGCTTCGCCGGGTGCGCTCGCTGTAATGATAACGTCGGCGTGCTGGAACATGCGGTGCACGGCGGCGGTGATGCTGTCTTTCATTTCAATGGCTTTGACATAATCGCTGGCCAGGATATTGAAACAATCCTTGGTGCGGCGGATGGTTTCAGGATGCACAAGTTCCGGAGAATTCTCCACATAATCGCCGATGTTGGCGATGACGTTGGGCATCATCACCATGGTCTGGCAATCAAGTGCGCCGTCGAACACGCCGGTCATCTCGACCTCGTGCGCATCCGGACCGAGGGTATCGAGAACGCTTTTAAATAAATCATCCATGCAGGGCTCAGCCGCAACCCACATCGGGCCTTTGACGAAGGCGATACGGGGCGCTTTCGACAGCGGGCGGGCTAAGGTCTTAGACAGACCAGCGCCAGGGTTCGCGCGCATGTCCAAGTCCGCCGGGTCGGAAACCATCAACACATCTGCGATCAACGCCAAGTCTGCGAGCGTACGTCCATAAACGCCCGGGTGATCAAGGGGACGCGCGAGCGGACACATGCCGGCCCTGGAAATTGTTCCAAACGTCGGCTTGTAGCCATAGATGCCGCAAAAACTCGCCGGACGGATCATCGACCCGCCGGTTTGCGAACCGACCGAGAGCGCCATCTGATAATCGGCGACCCCAGCCGCAGAGCCTTGGGATGAGCCGCCTGGTGTGCGTGTCAGGTCATGCGGATTTTTGGTTTTACCGGGGGCGGACAGTGCAAACTCGGTGGTGACGGTCTTGCCCATAATCACCGCACCGGCATCCCGCAAAAGTTTGGCAATGGTGGAGTCGGTCGCTGGTCTGCGGCCTGCAAACAGTTTCGAGCCGTTCTCGGTCGGCATGTCGGCGGTATCTAAGATGTCTTTCAGTCCGACCGGTAGCCCATGCAAAGGGCCGGGCGGCGTGCCGGCGGCCAGCGAAGCGTCCAGCGCATCGGCTTGGGCGCGGGCATGATCAGGATTCATATAGATCCAAGCGCCGACATCTGCGTCGCGGGCATCCGTGCGTGCAAGATAGGCGTCTGTGAGTGCGCGGGCGGAGATTTGTTTGCCCTTAAGCTGGGCGAGGGCTTCGTTGGCGGTCAGCTCGTTGAGCAGGGTCATTGCAGCATACCAATTTCCTTATAAAACTTCTGCGCACCGACGCAGAGTGGGATGCTCGCCCCTTTGAAGGCGGATGGCAAGGTGATGTCCGACGCTTTTGCCGGGCCGGCGGCTAAGATCGACGGTGTCTTGCTGTTTTGCCAAAACGCTTTGGTGATTCGGTAGGTTAAATCATCGCTGACGTTGGTGCGGGATATCCAAAGTGCTGGCACCGCCACGGTTTCAATGGGCGTCGGTTGATTGGCGTATGTTGACGCCGGGATCGTTGCGTTCGTGTAGAAGGGGGACGCAGTGGTTAGTCGATCCCGTCCAGGCCCATTGATGGCGGCGAGCTTGCTACCCAACGTCTCGCTCATGCTTTTGATGGCAGGATTTGGATAGCCGCTGACATAAATGAACGCTTCGATCTTGCTGGCTTTCATGAGGTCCTGTGCGCCTTTGAAGTCGACCAGCGACGGCGTGAAGTCTTTTCCTTCTGTCATGCCATAGGCGCGCACCAACAATTGCGAGCCCAGCAACGAGCCGGAGTCCGGCTTGCCGAGCGCAACGCGTTTTCCGGCCAGGTCCGGCATGCCATTGATGTTTGCATCTCGCGCGCCGACTAAATGCACTTCTTCGCTGTACAGGCTCGCGATGATGCAGAGTTTCGTGTTCGGCTTGCGGGTCCGAAATGGTCCGGTTGCGGTGTATGACCAATAAGTCACGTCGGACTGTGCGATCGCGGCGTGATATTTGTCCTGCAGCAACGCATCGACGTTGGCGACAGAGCCACCGGTACTCTGAGCCGTCGCCGATAGTCCGGGCACGCCGCAGTTGCCACCGGCCTCGCAGCTTTTTGATCCAGGTGGATTCGAGATTGATTTTGCAATCGCGCTGGCGACGGGAAAGTAGACACCGCCGCGCGAGCCTGACGCAATCTTGTAGAAATTGAGTTCAAGCGCCGAGGCTGCAGGTGACGCTTGTGTCCCTCCACGTGGTGTACGAAGCGCCCATGGGGGCGTTGGGCATAG
>JAFMCK010000183.1 GCA_017857825.1 Rhodospirillales bacterium | reverse complement strand
CTTTGCCGGTGCCGGATACATCGAAGAACACCAGGTTGGTCTCGCAGACGTCGTTTTGAAGGGTCACGCCTGAAATTTGGCCGAGGCCGGCATGCAGCCGGCGGGCATTCTCATGGTCGTCATGCAGGCGCTCGACATGGTGATCGAGGGCGTAAAGGCACGCCGATGTGACGATGCCGGACTGGCGCAACGCCCCGCCGAACTGTTGTTTGACGCGGAAAGCTTCATCGATGAAGTCATTGGGACCGGCCAAGACCGCACCGATCGGACAGCCCAAACCTTTTGAGAAATCCAGCCACACGCTATCCATATGCTGGGTAAATTCGGTCGCCGGAATACCGCTTTCGACAACGGCGTTTAACAGACGGGCACCATCCATGTGTGCGACCATGTCGTTTTCGTGCGCAGCGCTCGCCACGTCTTCAATGGCAGCGAGCGGCCAGATCACGCCACCGCCTGAATTTGCCGTGTTTTCGATATTAACAATCTTGGTGCGCGGCGCGTGACGGTTGTTGGTGGCGACGGCTTTGCGCACATCGTCACCCGTGAAAATACCGTTCGTGCCGTGGATCGGGTGAATCATCAGACCGGAAAGAGCGGCTGGGCCACCGGTTTCAGATGTGTTTGCGTGACCGGTCTTATCCATAACCACGGAGTCACCTTGTCGCGCCCAAATGCGATAGGCAATTTCGTTGCACATGCTACCGGACGGCAAAAACACAGCGGCTTCTTTGCCCAGCAGTTCGGCCACACGTTCTTGCAATGCATTGGTGGTCGGATCTTCGAGGGCTTGTTCGTTGCCGCACACCGCATCGGCAATCGCCTGACGCATGCCCGGTGTCGGTTTCGAATTTGTATCGGAATAAAGATCGACGCGAAGGCCAGCGGCAATTTGGGCAGCTTTACGCGCCGTGCCCAAGATATCAACTTTCATAGCATCCCCCCACGCGGCGCAAGATCGAACTGACCTTTAATCTTTCGGCAGAGTCACTTCACGAGTCAAGAAAGCCGGCATATTTTCGCCCCAGCCCGGCCCCTGATCGTTGCCTTTGTCAGCGTTGCCGCCTTTGTCATCGTCATCTTTTTTGTCGCGGCGCGGTGCACGCGGTGTTTTCGCACGCACAGGCTTTGGCTCGGCCTTTTGTTCTTTTTCATCATCGTCAGACTTAACATCTTTAGAAGCGTCGGCGGAGTCTGCCTTATCGGTGTCGACATCATTTGAAGCGTCGACAGCTTTCCGGCCCCGACCACGACCACCACGCGAACGACCGCGTTTCGGCTTTTCGTCGGCAGTCTTTTCATCCGAAGCGTCGACAGTTGCGTCGGCGTCAGCAGCTTTTTCGGGCGCGTCTTCTTTTGGCGCATCTTTTTTGGCGTCGTCTTTCGGCGCCGCTTCCGTCGCCGCGATCACTTCATCGGCGCCTAAAATTGGAATAGGCTTGCCGATTAGCTGTTCGATACCGGCCAGATACTTACGGTCTTCCGGCAAGACAACCAGCGTAAACGCATGACCTTTACGACCTGCGCGACCGGTGCGGCCGATGCGGTGCACGTAATCTTCGGAATGGGTCGGAATATCAAAGTTGAACACGTGGCTGACGGTCGAGATATCCAAACCGCGTGCTGCCACATCGGAGCAAACCAAGATCGAGGCTTCGCCGTCTTTGAATTTCTTCAATGTTTCCATACGCACCGACTGCACCATATCGCCATGCAGACGAGCCGCTTCGATGCCGTGCTTCAGCAGCGAGCGATAGACCACATCCACATCGCGTTTGCGGTTACAGAACACCAACGCGTTGGTCAGCTCTTTTTGCTCGCCGATCAAGCGACGCAACACTTCACGCTTTGCCTTCGCGCCGGCACCCGGTGCCTTTGAAGGCGCGGTCACTTTGATCAGCGCCTGGACGATGGTGTCGGCGGTCGATGCCGGCTTGGATACGGAAATCTCTTTCGGATTCGACAAAAACTTGTTGGCGAGGCCGCGAATTTCTTTTGGCATGGTGGCCGAGAACAACAACGTCGTGCGCATCGGCGACAGCAGGCTGACGATCTTTTCAACGTCGGGAATAAAGCCCATGTCGAGCATCCGGTCGGCTTCGTCGATCACCAAGATTTTAACGTCGGTCATCAACAGGTGCCCACGGTCAAACACATCCAAAAGGCGACCCGGCGTGGCGATCAACACATCAACGCCCCGGTTCAATACCTTGAGCTGTTCTTCCATCGACGAGCCACCGATCAGCAGCGCCTTCGACAGTTTGTGGTACTTGCCGTAAATTTCGAAGTTATCGGCGACCTGGGCGGCGAGTTCGCGCGTCGGCTCAAGAATCAGCGAGCGCGGCATACGTGCTTTGGCACGACCAGCGGCTAGAATTTCGATCATCGGCAAGGTGAAAGAGGCGGTCTTGCCGGTACCCGTCTGCGCGCACCCAAGCACGTCGCGCCCCATAAGGACGACCGGAATGGCTTTTTCTTGGATCGGCGTCGGTTCCTCGTAGCCAGCTTCGTGAATGGCGCGGAGGACTTCGTCGCTTAGACCGAGATCGGTAAATTTCATATGGAAGCTTTTTCCTGAGGGGCGCCACGTTATGTCAAAAGCGGGGCAACACGCCCCGGCGAATTTAACGCCGTTCCCTACGTCTCTTTATGATGAGGCCGGAGTGTATGGTTTCCGCCGTCCAAGTCAATGATATAGATGCTTTTCCCAGGAAATACCCGCTATTTTACCCATAATTCGGCCTTTTACGTCGCCGAGCGATCCACTAACGTCGAGATATGCAACACACCATCCTATTTTTGCCGGGCTTATTATGCGATGCGGCTTTGTGGCATGCGCAGACAGAAAGCCTAAGTAAACATGCCACGTGCGTTGTCGCCGACATGACGAAAGACGACAGCATAAGCGCCATGGTGTCACGGGCACTGACCGATATGCCCGATACTTTCTCCGTCGTCGGCCTGTCCATGGGCGGCTATGCAGCATTGGACGTGATGCGCCAAGCGGGTGCGCGCGTTCGTCGATTGGTGTTGATGGACACGTCCGCCCGTGCCGACGATGCTGAGCGCATCCAGCGGCGCAAGAACCTCATCGCGCGAGTCGCGCAGGGTGAATTTGAAGCTGTCATCGAAGAACACTTTCCGAGTTTCGTGCATCCGTCACGTCTGACCGATGCCCCGCTGATGGGGACGATCCGTGCGTCTGCCCATGCCGTGGGACCGGGCGCTTATATCTGCGAACAAACCGCTATTATGAATCGCCCGGACAGTCTCGGGTTGCTTGGCGATATTCACTGCCCAACGCTGGTGATGTGCGGCGCCGAAGATGCATTGACGGTACCGGCATTACACCATGAAATGGCCGATCATATTCCAACTGCGACTTTACAGATGATCGACGGCAGCGGTCATCTGCCACCCTTGGAAAAGCCCGACGCGGTCAACACTGCCTTGCACGCTTGGTTGATAAAGGACGCATGATGGACGGCGCTTTAAACTTGGTCGACGGGGTCCGTGCCGGGGAAACCCGCGCCATTGCAAGGTTGATGTCGATGGCCGAAGGACGTCCTGACGCGTGCGCGGCCGAAATGGCGGAAATCCATCGCATGGCCGGACGTGCACATATCGTCGGCTTGACCGGCGTGCCGGGCTCCGGCAAATCGACCTTGGTGCACGCGTTGGCAAAAGCCCTGCGGCGCGATGGTCGGAAAGTCGGCATCGTCGCCGTCGATCCGTCCAGTCCGTATTCAGGCGGTGCGATCTTGGGCGACCGGGTGCGGATGAGCGACCTTGCCACCGACGACGGCGTGTTTATTCGTTCCTTGGCAACACGCGGCGCGCTTGGTGGCTTGGCACGAGCCGCCCTCGATACGGTTGATATTTTGGATGCCGCCGGTTTCGACATCGTGATGATCGAGACCGTCGGCGTAGGCCAGGACGAGGTCGATATCGCCGAAGCCGCCGAGAGCGTTCTCGTGGTCTCGGCCCCCGGCCTTGGTGACGGCATTCAAGCGATCAAAGCCGGCGTGTTAGAAATTGCCGACATTCATGTGGTCTCAAAATGCGACAAAGAAGAAGCCAGCCGCACCGTCGCCGATTTGAAATCGATGCTAACGTTAGGCTCGACCGCAAGGGTTCGCTACGGCTGGGATGTCCCCGTGATGCGCACCAGTGCTGAAACCGGGCAGGGCACTACAGAACTGGTCGAGATGCTTGATAAGCATCGCGAACAGTTAATCGAAAGCGGCGAACGGACACTTCGCCGCCGTCGTATTCTGCAGACCCGGATCCTCAAGACTGCCGAAGACATGCTGCGCCGGCGGATCGGCGAGGGCGATACCCTAGATTCGGCCGTCGACCGGAGCCTCAACGGCGACATCTCTCCGCACCAAGCGGCCGAGGAACTGTTGAAGACGATTTAATATATTCGAGAAGCCCCCAGGTCGGGCCTACATCAACATCCGATACTTGATGAACGGGGTGCGCTCGCCGACGCGATCATACAGCACACGGGCAACGCTGTTGAATTCTTGGGTCATCCAATACACTTCGGACGCAACGGCGGCGCTGGCCTTTTCATAAACCGCTTCAATCAATGCGCGCCCGGCGCCGCCGACGCGACGGTCTGGATCGACGAACAAGTCTTGGAGGTAGCACTTGTCGTGCACGGTCCAAGACGTCGCATGATAAAGATACTGCACGATGCCGACCACGACACCATCGTCATCGACCGCGACCAAGCAGTATGGGGCTTGCGCCTCATCCATCAAGCGCCCCCACAATGCCCCCGTGTTCGCATCATCAATCGTCGCTTTGTAGAACGTGAGATAGCCCTCCCACAGTGTCTTCCAACGGGCATGGTCGGACTCGGCAAGCGGGCGGATGGTGATCTGCATTACATTGTCTCCGTCATAATTTAGCGATGTGATAACGGCTAAATGGTCTTTCCAATAGAGCCGAATTTGGCAAAATTACAGTACCACTTTTCTGAAGGACTTTTGATGCCACAAGCCGCCGACCGCGTACCTTTGCTGATGTTGGCCGTCGATCGAGACAGCAGCGCGCCAATGCATCGCCAAGTGTTTGATCAAATTAGAGGCGCGATCTTGGATGGCCGCCTTGCCCCTGGGCACCGCTTGCCATCAACCCGCGCGCTGGCGAACGAATTAGAGGTCTCCAGAAACACTGTACTCGCGGCCTATGATCAACTTCTTGCCGAGGGATACACCGACGGTCAGACCGGGTCCGGAACCCGGGTCTCTAACGTGCTGCCGGAAGATGTTTTGGCGGCGCGCTCCCAGGCTTTGCAGGGCGAAGATATGCCGACGGCCGGTTGGTTGTCGAATTCGGGGGCGCGTTTGGCCGCATTGCAGGCGCCGGCAGGCCGCGTGCCCGGCAGGTCCCGTGCGTTTCGACCGGGTTTGCCCGAGATTGATCGTTTTCCTTGGAACCATTGGTCGCGCATCGTCGCAAAATTCTGGCGCGGCCCGCCCCGGCACCTGGTATCGTATGGCGAGGTCGGTGGCTACATGCCGTTACGGGTCGCGATTGCGGAATATTTGCGCTCCGTGCGTGGCCTTAAATGCACAGCGGAACAGGTAATCGTCACCGCAGGCGCGCAACAAGCGATTGATCTGGCCGCGCGCGCGTTACTCGACCCCGGCGACCGGGTGTGGATCGAAGATCCCGGATATGCCGGGATCAAAGGTGTGCTGACGGCGGCAGGCGCCGAGCTGGTGCCGGTGCCGGTCGATGCTGCCGGCATCGATGTGGCGGCAGGGAGGGCGCGTGCGTCCGAAGCCCGCATGGCCGTGGTCACACCGTCGCATCAATATCCACTGGGATCGGTGATGAGTTTGTCGCGACGCCTTGAGCTTTTGGAATGGGCGTCGGAGAGCAACGCCTGGATTCTAGAAGACGATTACGACAGCGAATACCGCTACGCCGGCCGGCCTTTGTCGGCGCTGCAGGGCATGGATGCATCCGGACGCGTGATCTATGTCGGCACCTTTTCAAAGGTGCTGTTTCCGGCAATCCGGCTCGGTTACATGGTGGTGCCGCCCGGCTTGCAAGACGCCATGTTGCAGGTCCGGCGCGCCCTTGATGACCAGACCGCCATCGCGATGCAGCCGGTGCTGGCCGATTTCATCGAAAGCGGGCATTTCGCCTCCCACGTGCGACGCATGCGAACCCTGTATCACGAGCGCCAAGGTATTTTGATCAAGGCTATTGAGCGTCGACTTAAAGGGATACTGACGGTCACACCCGACGAAGCCGGCATGCATTTGGTCGCCGAGATTGACCCTGCCTACGGCCTCAGCGATGGGGAGGTCTC
>JAFMCK010000182.1 GCA_017857825.1 Rhodospirillales bacterium | reverse complement strand
CTATTGGGGCTCGGCATGTTATTGCATCTTGAGGACGGCTAATGTGGCGGAAACGCACGATACAGCGCTGGCGATTGCATGCTTCGCTCACGGTTGCTGCCACCGCAGCGACACTACTGCTCAGCAATACGGTTGTTGCTGCGGCACCCGATGCTGCGCGGCCACTCGGCAGCCTATTCGGGCGGACCACCCAAGCAGCCCCCCAAAGCCAAGGCTCAGTATTGCCCAGCGATTGGAACCGGATCCAATCTCAGACGTCACAACCAGGTGTTCAACCAACGCCCAGCGCGCCTGCTGATGGAAATGCACGCCCACTAGGAACGCTGTTCAACGCAGCCCCCCCGCCCTCGGCGGCAAGCACCACACCGACGACAACGCAGCCTGCGCAGCGCATACAGGGACGATCAATAAACCCAGCCCGTCGCGTGCAGCCGGGACCGGCATCAAATGCCTCAACCTCACGCCCACTCGGCACCCTTTTCGGCACACAAGCGCCTGCGGCCCCCAGCGCCGTGCCGAACCGAGCATCAGTGCAATCGCAAACCACAGCGCCTGCCGCCGATAGCCCTGCAGTAACAATCGCACCCGACCCCACATCACCGCCGTCGGATGCGCCAAAAGCATCGCTCAACGCCGACAGCATGACATTTGATCGCGACCTAGGCCTAATCACCGCCACCGGCCGCGTCGAGGTCACCTATGCCGGGCGGACTCTGCGCGCCGAAAAGATTACCTATAATCAAAAAACCGATATCGTGCAGGCATTTGACAACGTGTCGTTGACGGAAACCAATGGCGAAGTGCTGTTCGGTGAGCGGATGGAGATCACCGGCGATCTGAAAGACGGCGTGGTCTATAACATCGGCTTGATAATGGCCGACCGCACGCGCGTTGCCGGCTCAGGCGCAAGGCGCTCGGACGCCCGATACACGGATGTGCGCAACGCGGTCTATTCGCCTTGTGACCTTTGCAAAGATGACCCTAGCCGCCCACCCATTTGGCAGTTGAAGGCCGTGCGCGTGACCCACGATGCGACCGAACAGCAAGTCGAATATCGCGACGCCTGGCTTGAGGTGTTCGGTGTGCCGGTTGCCTATACACCGTATTTTTCGCACCCGGACCCCACGGTTAAGCGCCGCTCGGGCCTTTTAGCACCAAGCTTCTCAAATTCTAGTGATCTAGGCTTTCGCCTTGATGCACCGTATTTTTGGGCGATTGATGAACACCAGGATGCAACAGTCAGCCCACTGCTCACGACGAGCGGTGGGTCGGGTATGTTTGCCGAATACCGCAGCCGCTACCGCAATGGCGAGATCAATGCTCAAGGAAGCTTTGTCGCCGACGACCCAGATCGCGGAACGCGAGGTTACATCGACTTAGAATCAGAGTTCCATCTTGATCGCACGTGGCGTGCCGGTGCCAACATTCAGGCGTCTTCCGACGACACCTATATGCGACGTTACGGATTTGAAACCGACCCCGTTTTAGAGTCTCGCGGCTACATCGAAGGTTTTCGCGGACGCAATTACCAAGTCGTGAACACGCACGCATTTAAGGACTTGCGCGCCGAGTCCAATGCCGACGATACCCCGCTGATCTTACCGATGTATGATTTCAATTACGTCGGTAGCCGAGATCGATTGGGCGGTTTCAGCACATTTGATTTCAATGCGATCAACTTGATGCGCGACGAAGGCGTCGACATGCGCCGGATTTCCCTCCGTCCGCGCTGGGAGCGCCTCATCAACGGGGCCTTCGGTGAGTTATATACCGCATCGGTTTCATTGGCAGCGGATGGCTACCACGCATCAAATGTAACCGAGAGCGACGGCAGCGAGTTCTCTGGACTCAGCGGCCGCATTCAACCCCGCGCTTCGTTGGCATGGCGACTACCATTGGTGCGCCCAGGCGAAGTTTTAAATCAAACAATCGAGCCACAAGCCTCGGTCACTGTTGCACCCAACGGCGGCAACCCAGATACCATTCCAAACGAAGATAGCCAGGAAATTGAATTCGACGAGACCAACCTGTTCCGCGATAACTTGTATGATGGCATCGACCGCGTCGACGGTGGCACGCGTTTCAATTACGGCATCAATTACCTCGTCAGCACTGAAGATTACGGCAACGGTGCGATCTTCATCGGACAATCCTATCGCCCTCGGGTGAGTTCCAGCTTCACCCAGGCATCCGGCCAAGATGACAATTTTTCGGATGTGGTTGCCACCGTTCAGATGAGCCCGAAGCACTATATTGATCTGCTCTATCGTACCCAATTCAGTCCGGACAACTTGTCGCCGCAACGCAACGAACTGACGACCCAAATCGGTGGCGCGCCCTTGCGTTTAAATCTTGATTACACATTTATTGACCAGCAAGTGGGCAGCGAATTTGGTGGCCGCGAAGAGATTTCCGGGCAACTTAGTTCCAGGTTCAATCGCAATTGGTCCGGTTCCGTCTCTGCACTCCGCGATATAAATGCGTCGGAAATGCGCTCACTTGGTATGGGTTTGGTTTACGAAGACGAATGCGTCCGCTTCACAACGGCACTGGCGCGGTCGTTCTTTGAAGATCGGGACCTAAAGCCAAGCGACACGATCACCTTTACGGTGGTCTTAAAAACGCTGGGCGAAGTCAGCACCGGCGTGTCGCAGGGTCAATAGGACAGTAATGGACATGCAAAACTTCACGTCTGCCGCGACTGAGTTATCACGGACCATATGCACGCGTTTAAGCCGCACACGGCTTGGCGTCGGCAGACTTGCCGCTAAACTGGCCCTCGTTGCAGCGTTATTCATTGGCGCTATGCCGGGTCACGGTAGCGCGCAATCACTCAACATCGCGGCCGTCGTCAATGATGATGTGATATCCATTTTTGACCTGAGCCAACGCATTGGACTGATCATTACATTTTCCAATTTGCCGAATACGCCAGAAACCCAACAACGTATTGCGCCGGATGTCTTGCGGCGCTTAATCGTCGAGAAACTGCATCTCCAAGAAGCCGAGCGCCTAGAAATCGAAGTGTCAGAAGATGATATCGCCAACGCCATTCGAAACATGGAGAAAAAGAGCGATATTCCACCAAATGGGATGGAAGCCTTTTTAAAGAGCCGTGGCCTGGATATTTACCCACTCGAACAGCAATTCCGTGCTGAACAGGCCTGGGTCCGCGTCGTCGGTAATCTTTTTCGCCGCCTCGTCACGATTTCAGAACAAGAAGTCGAAGACGTCTTGGACGCAGAGCGCGCCAAAGCCGGAAAACCTCAATACCTAACCGCAGAAATTTTCCTCGCCTTCGACGAAAAACCTGCGAGCGAAGTTCAACAAGTGGCAAATCGTATCCATGAACAGATCGCAGCGGGTGCGAGTTGGCCGCAAATGGCACAGAATTTTTCTGAAGCCGCGACGGCCGCACAAAGCGGCGATATGGGCTGGAATACCGCCGCCGACCTTGGCCCCGACATCGGCCCCGTCGTCGCACAATTGCAGCCAGGGCAGATCACCCCGCCACTCACGACGGAAGACGGCGTCCATATCGTGTTGTTGCGCGACCAACGCACGGCGCGCGGCTTCGAAAAAGGTGCCGCCGATGTCACTGTTGGATTACATCAATTGCACGTTGCCATCCCACCCGGCTCAGACCCGCTGACCGTATCCGAGATTACGGCACGGACCAAAAGCTTGGCCGAAGGCGCTGCCAATTGCGAGTCCTTCTCGGGCTTGGGTGAGTCCCAGGGCAGCGAACTGTCCGGCTATCTGGGTGAGTTCTCGTTGGACAAATTAAACCCGCAATTCCGCAGTATGGTGGAAGCTCTTCAGCCGAACCAAATCAGCCAACCGTTGCGCACAGATAACGGCGTGATTGTATTGATGGTGTGTTCACGTAGTACGGCCGAGGGTGGCGATCCGATTGCAGAGGCACGCGAAAAGATTCGTTTGCAGTTACTCAATGAACGTCTCAGCCGCATGGCCCGACAGCACGAAGACAAGCTCCGCCGCGAGGCCTTCATCGACATTCGATTGTAGGCGCGAACGATGGCCACATCTTCGTCCCCGCTTGTGAACGCCCTGACCATGGGTGAGCCTGCCGGTATCGGTGGCGAGTTGACGGTCAAGACGTGGGCGAAACATCGGGGGTCATTAACGCCTTTTGTCGCCCTCGACGACGCGGACCGGCTTCGCGCGATTGCTGCCGCGTTGGGGCTCGACGTGCATATCCAAATTGTTAAATCAACCGCCGAGGCAGTAGACATTTTTGCCGACGCGCTCCCCGTCTTACCCCTGAAGGCATCCGCGCAAACAACACCTGGAAAGCCCTCACCCGAGACCGCAGCAGCCGTGATTGAATCCATCACCCGCGCCGTGCACTTGGTGCGGGCCGGCGAGGCCAGCGCCGTCGTCACCAATCCGATCCAAAAAGACACGCTCTATGCCGCCGGGTTTAAGTTTCCAGGCCATACGGAGTACCTCGGCGACTTGGACGGCGGCGCACTGCCCGTAATGATGTTGGCGTCACCCATGCTACGGGTCGTGCCGGTGACCGTTCACGTACCGCTGCGGACCGCCCTCGACACGCTGTCGACCGAGAGCATTGTCACCCAAGGCCGTATGGTGATCGAAGCGCTCAGACGCGATTTCGGCGTCGCCGCGCCGCGTCTGGCTGTCGCAGGCCTGAATCCCCACGCCGGTGAAGCCGGCACCCTGGGTGACGACGAAGACCGGATCATCCGCCCAGCCATTAAGGCCCTTCAAGACCTGGATGCCGACGTCTTCGGCCCAGTCCCACCGGATGCGCTGTTCACGCCGCGCGCCCGTGACGGCTATGACGCCGCACTGTGTATGTACCATGACCAAGCCCTGATCCCGATCAAAGCGCTGGATGTTGACCGCGCCGTTAACGTGACGCTGGGGCTTTCATTCGTCCGCACCTCACCGGATCACGGCACGGCGCTGGACATCGCCGGCAAAGGCATCGCCGAACCGGACAGCCTGATCGCGGCATTAAGAATGGCCGGTGAGATATCCTCAAACAGGCGGCGACATACAAATGGCTGAATCCCCCCCAAAGCTGCCGCCGCTGCGTGATGTGATCCGCGAGCACGGGCTCGGCGCGCGCAAGTCCCTTGGCCAGCACTTCTTGCTGGATGCCAACCTGACGCTGCGCATTGCCCGCGCGGCAGGCGACCTTACAGGGCGCCATGTGATCGAAGTCGGCCCTGGACCCGGCGGCCTCACCCGGGGCATTTTGGAAAACCATCCTGCATCGCTGCACGCAATTGAACGCGATGATCGCTGCATCGCCGCGCTGCAGCCGTTGCTCGACGCTTATCCCGACACCTTTTCGCTGATCAATGAAGACGCGCTTTCCGTTGTACCGTCCCAAGTCGCACCGGCGCCCCGTATGATCATCGCGAACCTGCCCTACAATATCTCAACACCGTTACTGATCGGCTGGCTGGACGATTTGGTCGGCCTTGAGCGGATGGTGTTGATGTTCCAAAGCGAAGTTGCCGAGCGCATCTGTGCGGAGCATACGACGGCTAATTATGGCCGGCTCGCGGTGATGGTGCAGTGGCTGTGTAAGGCACGCATTCTGTTCAACGTCGATCGCCGCGCCTTCACGCCGCCGCCGAAAGTCACCTCGACGGTGATCGAACTGATTCCCCGCGAAGCGCCGCTGTTTGAAGCGGAAAAGTCAAAACTGGAAGCGGTCACCCGCGCCGCGTTCGGACAACGCCGGAAAATGTTGCGGAGTTCTTTGAAATCGATCGATCTTGATCCGGCAAAAGCGGGGATCGAGCCGACACTCCGCGCCGAACAACTGAGCATTGAGCAATTTTGCACTTTAGCCCGCATGCTTTAAGCCGCTATCCGTCGTCGTTGCCGACGCCCATACCGCGAACAAAATCCGCAAGCCCAACCCGACGCTCGCGCCTTAAGCGCTCCGCTGCCAAGATTGCCTCGGCCTCGGCAACACTTTGCGCGATGTTTTCATTGACGATGATGTAGTCATACTCGGCCCAATGGCTCATTTCCGATGTCGCCTTAGACATTCGGCTTTTGACCACCTCTTCGCTATCTTGGGCGCGAGTGTACAACCGTCGCTCCAGTTCTTCGATGGACGGCGGCAAGATAAAAATGCTGACCAAGTCGTCGCGGGCGTTTTGCTTAAGCTGCTGGGTGCCCTGCCAGTCCACGTCAAAAAGGACATCCTTGCCGGCGCGCAACGCGTCTTCGACCGGCCCACGCGGCGTGCCGTAGCGATTGTCGAACACTTTGGCGTGCTCCAAAAATTGATTTTCAGCAACCATGCTTTTGAATTTATCCGTATCAAGAAAGAAGTAATCTTTTCCGTCCAG
>JAFMCK010000181.1 GCA_017857825.1 Rhodospirillales bacterium | reverse complement strand
TAAGTGGTGTATTTTTACTCCGGCCAATGGTGTGTTTTTGCTCCGGCGTTGACACCGGTCGCTGAAGAAACAGGATTGATCGTGCCGATTGGTGAATGGGTGCTGCAAACGGCATGTATGGAAGCAGCGCAATGGCGCGCTCCAGACGGGCGCCCGATTCAAGTTGGCGTCAATCTTTCAGCACTGCAATTCTCGCACGGAGATTTAGTCGCTCGCACCCGTCAATGCCTTGATGCGTCAGGCCTATCACCGTCAAATCTTGATCTGGAATTGACCGAAAGCCTTTTGGTCGAGCGCCCGGACGAGACCATCTTCGTGTTGAAGAAACTAAAGGACATGGGTATTTCAATTTCCATGGACGACTTTGGCACAGGGTATTCGTCGCTCAGTTATCTCACCAAGTTTCCACTAGATTCTTTAAAGGTCGACCGAGCGTTCGTGACCGACTTACCTGATAGCCATGACGCTATGGTCGTTGTGCGGGCCATCGTCGGCATGGCGAAGCAACTTGATCTGCATATCGTCGCTGAGGGCATCGAAACCCAGGAGCAAATGGAATTCCTCCATGAGTTGGGCTGTCACACGGGTCAGGGATATTTCTTCTCAAAACCTTTGCCGAAAGAAGAATGTCTTCGAACGATCGGTATGCACGCCGCAGAATAACAACGGCGCTAATTCCCCATGAAGTGATCGATTTCGTCCTGCGCCAACGTTTCCGTCGCACCATGCATGATCGCCGACGCGGCATCCATCAGTCGCTGAATATTGCGCGAGCGTTCGACCGCGATCTCGCGCGCCAAATCCGCCTCGCCTGCTTTCAGCTTTTCGTCCAGTTGCTGCACAGTCGCGACAATTAAAATATCAATCAACTGAACGGTTTCTTCGAACGGCACTTTGAATTCCGACGGCACATGGGGATACGCTTCAATCGCCAAATCCTTATCAGCGATGGTGCTGGTTTCAAAATGCGCTGTGTAGGTTTTGGGCTGCCACTCTTGCGCATCTTGCAAGATTTCGGGCATGTCCGGTACCATCTCAAGAAGCATCACAATTTCGTTGAAATGATTAAGGTAATCGGTTGCAAGCAAGGTTACGGGGTCTAAATTTGTGCCGAAAGCACGATCTTTCACCGCCGCGTATGCAGCTTCATCCCAATCCATATTTTGATCGCGGCTTACGTCGTTCATTTGAGTACTGTTCCCCCACGAAACATGAGGATAACGGGTCCGGCGTCGCTTTCCAACACGAACACGACATTTCAAATATCCAATGCACTTGAGCATTCTGGGCGAATTCGGCATTCTCCGGCCACGCTAATCCTGACGAAAGACTGAATAATGGCGCGTGCACGCATTTATCGGCTGAGTACGACGCGGCGCGGCAGCGCATCGCGGACTGCGGGCGAGATATGAGCCAAGCGTCATCCTTTGCGGTGATTTTGGTCACCCCCCAATTGGGCGAGAATATCGGCATGGTGGCCCGCGCCATGCTGAATTGCGGATTAACCGAACTACGCTTGGTCGCGCCCCGCGACGGCTGGCCGTCTGAGCCTGCACGCAGCGCCGCAAGTGGCGCAGATATTGTCATCGACGGCGCACAGTTGTTCGAGACAACCGAAGACGCTATTCGCGATCTGGACCTTGTTCTCGCCACCACCGCCCGGCCCCGCGATATGACCAAGAGCGTCTTCACGCCGGAAAGTGCTGCCGGCGAGTTGCGCGCGCGCATCAATGCCCGGCAGCGCTGCGGCGTTTTGTTCGGCAAAGAGTCCTGGGGACTCAACAACGATGATGTGGCCTTGGCCGACGGCATCATCACAGTGCCGCTGAATCCGGACTTTACCTCCCTAAACCTTGCCCAGGCCGTCCTGTTGCTCGCTTACGAATGGTTTAAAACGACCGACGACACAGCGCCTAGGGAACTAAAAATGCCGAGCGACACCAGGCCTGCCAGCAAAGATGAAATGATGATGCTGATCGGCCACTTAGAAGACGAACTGGATGCAGCGGGCTTTCTGCGGGTCGCTGAAAAGCGCCCAACCATGGTACGCAACCTGCGCAACGTACTGTGGCGTGCTGAAATGACAGAAAAAGAAGTGAGGATGTTCCGCGGCATTATATCCGCACTGACAAAGTTTAAATCCAGCCGCTAAGCGCTCAAACCCGCTTCGACAACCAAATCGCCAACTTTGACCCGGCGCGAACAGCAACTTTTAGCCCCTCATAACCGGGGGCTTCTTCGGCGCCGTTTTGCAATGCGGTGTCGCGATGCTCCAACTCTTCGAGGCGGAATTTTTCGAACGTGTCGCGAAGCTCGCGCTCATCACCCTCGGCATCAAGCGCGGCGATTTGCTCGGCGTAATGTTCGTCGATTACCTCTTCGACGGCGACGGTACATGCATGTGCCGCCTTTTCACCCATCAGTGCCGTCCCAGCACCGAGCGCGAACCCCGCAATGTGCCAAAACGGCATCAGAGCTGTCGGGCGCACTTTGCGGTCACGTATCAGGTCATTGAATTTTTCCAGATGTACGCGCTCTTGATCGGCCATGTGTTCGATCTCGCCGGCAGACCGAGATTTACCGAGCACGGCCAATTGCCCCTCATAAATTCGAACCGCACCGTATTCGCCAGCGTGGTCGACACGAATCATTCGTTCCAGCATATCTTTTTTACTGAGGTCGCCGGGCATCCGATTGGGTTTGCGATGTGCATTCATATCTATCTGCCTTATGCCTTACGATTGCCGAGTTGGCGCCAGGCCCAAATCGACAACACCGCCAACAAAGCCGAGATCACCGTATTGTAGGTCGCCATGGAGACGCCGAAAAGCGTCCAATCGATATCACCGCACGACTTTTCGGGCTTTTCCTGCAGCGCCGCCAAAAAATCCTCCGTGCTCGACACCGCAGCGCCACTGGCGCCACAAGGTGCGGCAGAGGTCCACCAGTGTTGCTCCACCCCCACATGATACAGCGCGATCCCGGCACTGACGGCGAACGTAAGGGCTGACAAGGCCGTGATCAGGCGCTGGCGGTCTGGCTGCGTCATAAAGATCGCAGATACACCCAAAACGGCGATTGCCGCATACGGGATGCGCTGATAGAGGCACAGTACGCAAGGCTCATACCCAAAGCCGAGTTGCGCCGTGTAGGCGGTACCCAGGGCTGCGGCGGCAGCCGCCAATAAGGTCCAAGGCAGCCATTGAGAAATCGTCCGCGTATCCATCATGCACCTTATATAGGGAGAGAACAGCGCCCCGACTAGGACAGGAACTTGAGCGCCACAACACCCGCGACCAACAGCGCGCAGAACAGCAACGTTAAAAGACCTAGGCGCTTTTCGATGAACGCGCGGATCGGCGCACCATAGCGCCACAGCAACAACGCCACCAAAAAGAACCGCGCACCGCGTCCGACCAACGAGGCAAAGAAGAACGAGACTGGCTCCATACCCGTGACACCACTGGCGATGGTGAAGATTTTATACGGAATTGGGCTAAACCCGGCAGTAAACACAATCCAAACGCCATTTTCGTTGTAGGCTTCACGGGCTGCAGCGAATTTATCTGCGGCGTGGTACATCTCCAGAATCGGCTGGCCGAGCTCGTCAAATAGGAACGCGCCGATAAAATAACCGAATAGGCCGCCGGCGACCGACGCCAAGGTGCAGACAAACGCGATCCGAAACCATTTGGTCCGCGCCGCCAATACCATAGGAATCAGTAAAACGTCGGGTGGAATCAGAAAAAACGAGCTTTCCGCAAACGAAACCGCCGCCAAAATCCAGATCGCATGGCGATGGCCGGAAAATTCCAAAGTCTTGTCGTAAAGCGCGCGGAGCATATGACGGCCTTTCCATGCAAGAGTGATGCGGCTTGGTAGCAAGCGACACCACCCCTGGCAACAAGCGCTTCGCGTTGTCGTATGCGTGTAGGATTTATTTGATAGGATGCCGAAAGGGCGGAGCAACAGACATAATGAGGATAAATATGACAGGCGACGCAAACACGGATGTTTTTAAAGCTGGACGCACGGCCGTCATCACCGGCGCTGCCAGTGGTATAGGGCGGGCAACCTCCTTAAAACTCGCATCGCTTGGCATGAAGGTATGCCTAGTCGACTTGCCCGGTAACGCCTTGGATCGTGCAGCGGCAGACGTCGCCAAAGCCGATGGCGCCGCCAACGTTCGCGCGCAGGGCGCAGACATCAGCAAGCCTGGGGTCATGGATGAGATTGCCCTTGGTCTCAAGGGCGGTTTTGAGGATGTTGCATTCCTGTTCAACAACGCCGTGATCCGTGAAAAAGCAGGCACATGGGACGGCATCGACACCTGGCGGCATATGCTTGAGGTGAATTTTTTGAGCGTCATTGCCGGCGTGCAGGCATTTGCGCCGCAAATGATCGCCAGCGGACGTGCCGCTATGATCGTCAACGCCGGCTCAAAGCAAGGCATCACCAGCCCACCCGGCAACTCGCCCTATAACGTCACGAAATCGGCTGTGAAAACCTATACCGAGTTGCTGCAGCATGACCTCCGCAATACCGACGACGGCGTCGTCAGCGCACATCTGCTGATCCCCGGCATGACCACGACCGGGGGCCGCGAACACAGCCCAAGTGCCTGGTGGCCCGACCAAGTGGTGGATTACATGATGGCCGCGCTGGCCCGGGGAGACTTTTACATTTTATGCCCAGACGGCGAAGTAACGGCGGAAATGGACCGTAAACGCATACTGTGGGCCGCCGGCGATATTGTCGAAACCGCCCGCCCCTGTCACGCTGGCACCCAGATTGGGCGGATACTTTCAAAGCAGCGCCGGACCCGTAAGCCGAGAGCACGATCAAGTGAAATTTTCATGCGACACGATATGGACAGACCGCCTTCGATCCCCTATGTTCCGACCGCTCCAACACATGCGGGTGTGGCGGAATTGGTAGACGCGCGGGATTCAAAATCCCGTTTCCTCGGAAGTGTCGGTTCGAGTCCGACCACCCGTACCATCGTTCGGTCGGCCGTCACGGCCCAATAGGCCTAGAAGGACGAAATTGTTGAGCGACTTAACACAAAATCTGGAACCTGAATTCGCCGTTGAGATTGAGGGCGTGTCCAAGACCTATGCCGGGTCCAACAAGCAAGCCCCCAAGCAGGCACTGAAAAATGTGTCTTTAAAAATTCGGCGCGGCTCTTTTTTTGGGTTGTTGGGACCAAATGGGGCCGGCAAGTCGACGCTGATCAATATTTTGGCAGGCTTGGTAAACAAGTCATCCGGGACGGCAAGAATTTGGGGCCACGACGTCGATACCGAGATGCGCAGTGCCCGACGCGCGATCGGCGTGGTGCCGCAAGAACTCAACATTGATCCGTTCTTTACCCCGCGCGAGCTTTTGGACCTGCAGGCGGGCCTATATGGCGTACCGAAGGCGGAGCGCGAGACTGACGCGGTTTTAGAGGCCATCGGTCTTGCTGATAAGGCCGAGGCTTATACGCGCTCGCTGTCAGGTGGAATGCGGCGCCGGCTTTTGGTCGGCAAAGCCATGGTGCATCGTCCGCCGGTTTTGGTGCTGGATGAGCCGTCCGCCGGTGTTGACGTGGACTTAAGACGTCAGCTTTGGAGCCACGTCAAAAAGATGAACGAAGACGGCATCACGGTTTTGCTGACCACGCATTACCTGGAAGAAGCCGAAGCCATGTGCGACGAGATCGCGATCATCAATCACGGCGAGATCATCGCCTGCGAGCCAACCGAGGTCATGCTGTCTAGGCTGGATGCCAAAGACATGACCGTGACACTGAGCCAGCCGCTGACGAAAATCCCCGGCGCCCTTTCCGCATACAATCCGGTACTGAACCGACCCGATTGCCTAAAGGTGAGTTTTGCACCCTCAAAAACCCCGGCGCGCAAAGTCTTGGCGGATATCGAGGACGCTGGGTTGGTGGTCAACGATTTCTCGACCACAGATTCCGACCTTGAAGACATCTTTATTCGCCTGACGCATGGTGGGCAGGCTTCGGATCATGCCGACGACGCGGCCTAACGCCGGCCGATTGATCGCGTTGCTAAGCGTCCTGCTTTTGGGCGCCTGTACGACGCCACAATTCATCCAACCGGCGACGATCGACGCGACGCCAAGCCTGTCGGACGAAGCCTTCAACACCCGAGACGGATTGGCGCTGCCGTATCGCACATGGATGCCGGAAGGCACGCCACGGGCGGTGATCGTGGCGCTGCACGGATTCAACGATTACAGCCGTTTTTTTGAGGACGCCGGGCAATTTTTAGCGGCCCGCGGCATCGCCAGCTACGCCTATGACCAGCGCGGATTTGGCGCCGCGCCCCATCCGGGACGTTGGTTTCCGCTCGACGGATACCTC
>JAFMCK010000180.1 GCA_017857825.1 Rhodospirillales bacterium | reverse complement strand
CCCGCGCAGCCGTTGAAGAAGGCATTGTCGCTGGTGGCGGCACGGCACTTCTGTACGCGACCAAAGCCCTGAAGGGTCTTGAAGGCGACAACAGCGACCAGAATGTCGGTATCGACATCGTGCGTCGTGCGCTGCAAGCGCCTTTGCGCCAGATTGCTGAAAACGCCGGTGCCGATGGCGCCGTGGTTGCAGGCAAGTTGCTTGACCAGAAAGACGTGGCGTTTGGCTACAACGCGCAGACGGACAAATACGAAAACCTGATCAAGTCGGGCGTTATCGACCCGGCGAAGGTTGTCCGCACCGCACTGCAGGATGCGTCCTCGGTCGCAGCCCTGTTGATCACGACCGAAGCTATGGTCGCTGAAAAGCCCCAAGAAGACAGTGGCGCCGGCGGCGCACCTGACATGGGCGGTATGGGTGGCATGGGCGGTATGGGCGGCTTCTAAGCCTACCGACCACTACCTATCGACGAATTGGGGCGTCCTTTGGGGCGCCCCTTTTTTGTGGGTAAATTAAGCAACCATAATGCTGCGGCTAGACGTCTTTATTTCTTTCCAAGGACGGCGGCCAAAACAGGCTTCGACTGAAGCCTAGGAAAATTGCTGCGGCTATGTTGACTGAAATACTTGAAAGCGCAAAGGATACCGCGGTCGCAATGGCGGCGCCAAATAGTCCGAACACCGGTATCAATGCAGCGTTCAGGCATACGTTGATAAGGACATTAAAAGCCATCAATGCACTCTGTCGACCGGGCATCCCCGCTTGCAACAGCATATGATCGAACGGAATAAAAACAGCATAAACAGCAAGGCCAGTTAACAGCGGCCATAACAGGTCGTGCGCTGAATGCACTAAGCCATCAGGAAAAAACGGTGCCAGATAAGGCAAGGTCATCATGACGCTCGCACCCGCAGCGGCATAGACAATCACACTGCCGAGCGCAGCACGCCGCGCGAATGCAGCTATCTTAGCGTAATTTCGATCTTTTAATAACGTGACTAAGATCGGATTTGCAACGGTGCGGATAACAACAGGCACCTGGAACAACCCTTCGACGAAGAGTGCTGCAAAGCTATAAATACCGACTTTGGCATCATCCAGAAAATACCCAAGCATGATGATATCGATGCGAATATAAGACTCCGCCAGAAACCCGTTTGCCAACGCCCGCGTACCGAAATGCACATGTCGCACCAACCAGCCGAACACGGCACCAATATCCTTGATTGCGACGAGACCTAATGGGGGGCGAGTCAAAAACCATAACACTGGGGTTAAAAGAGCTTCTGCGAGCGTAAAGGCAAAGCCAAGCGTAGATGCATCCCCATCCATAAAACCGACAGCCAAACAAAAAGCCAAAATCACTGTAACCCGCAGTGACTGGACAGCTGCAAAAGCCCGCATCCGGCGCTGACCGTTCAAAATCCCCATAAACGTCTTGTTGAGGGCGAATAGACCAATACCGGGCGCGATCAAGGCAATCCCGCGCCCGACAGGTTCACTATCAGCAACACGGCCAATAAGATCGCTGCACAGATAAAGCACAAGCGCGACGATACCGCCGATTATCGCCGCAGTAATGACCGATGCGGCGCCGAGAATCGCGCACTCTTTATCGTCTGCAATATATTCGGCGGTGTGTTTCTGGGCAGAGTCGTGAATGCCCATCGCGGCCAACTGGCCGACGACAACAAACACCGCATAGATCTGATTAAAGACACCTAACGCCGCAATGCCCATCACGGCTGCGATGAAAAAATTCAAAATAACGCCGACGCCTGCCATCAAGGCAAAAGCACCATAATTCCAAACTGTGTCGGAAAAAAACTTACCGTCATCACTGTTCGGAGACGTAGTCATGGCATCCTATTTGGCTAATACAGTTTAGGGATTGCGTCTATTCGGGTCATAACTTCTTCGAGATTGATCCCGACTTGGCTCGCAAACTCGTAAAGCGTTGGCAGGTGCGGCGCGTTGTCATTCTCTATCAACAGCATCGCTTGCTCACGCGTAATCAGGCCGGCACGAATTTGTTGACTACGATAAGTATCAAACTCGGAAAAGCCAGCAACCGTACGATAAATATAGTTGATGAAAGACGTATACCCGTCGCCGATGCGCCAAGTATTTTCGGTATGACTAGCGGTTTCCCAATCATACGTGTCAATTAAGGTGCGATTAATCTCGTCTTCATTCCATTCCAAATAATGGAACAGATACAAAAAATCATCCTTACCCACGAACGTCGTAAAATAAGATGCGACACTGTCAAAGAGTGAGTCATTTATATACGCAGGATTACGCAAATACTGCGCGAGGTAAAACGCCGCAATTTGCATTTTGTTTGCAACCGAAAATGCAAACAACCGCTGCCCATGCTGACTTTCCCGAACACCTGCAAAGCCCCCCTTAAAGTCGGTCCGCTCAAGGGGGTTGCCGGCACAAAAAATAACCAAAGGTATTTTGGTCTCTTCGCGTAACGCGCGGCCAATTTGATAAAAGAATTTATCACCGGCCATAAATAAAGGAACCATGCCAAGGTGCGGATTGCGCAGCCATGCATAAATGTTCTTTCGAATGTAGCGCCGTTTCGCAGGGATATCAGCAGCACGAAAAATATGCTCAACCTTGAGCTTGCCGCACATGCGGGCCTGGTTACGGCGTGCGATGCTTGTCACCATGCCCCAATCATAGGAATACGCCATCGGCGTCATCCCATAATCTTGGGTCAAAACATGCAATCCGTAGGAGCTATCGCGTCCGCCGGAAAATGCGACGATGCAATCGGTCTCGCCATCTGTACGTCGGTGCTTTGCGAGTTCCGCTTCCAGCGCTTCAGGACCGGCTAATTTCGGCGGGGTGTACTGACGGCAATAGTTGCAGACACCATCTGAATTGAAATCGATAAAAGGATATGTGGCCGGCAAAATACATTGTGTGCAGCGCTGCAGGTCGGAAATACGTTCCGACAAATCGTAAATGCGAAACAACGGTGATTCTAGGTTATTTTGGCGGCTAAGCACTTTTGGACGTTCTGCCTGTTTCTCAAGCTTGAACGGCAGCGGCACGGCATTCGACAACGGCACCAGCGCAGCGTCGCCGGCTTTTAGTTGCACCGTAGATCCGCCGCCGCCGATCGCTGCCTGTTTGGCAGCCATAAACGCATCCAAAATATACCGTTCAGAGGCGAAGAACAGTACGCCCGGATCAGCAACATGTGCGTAAAATAAAGAGCCGTTATTGCTCGCCAAAGCCAATGCATCTTGGCCATCGCTGTAAAGCACGGTCGATGCGGTGCCGACCAATTCTTGATAGGTTTCACTGAGCGCCTCGGCCATGCCCATACCGGTGGCGACCCGGGCATCGACGAGTTGGAAAATAATTTCAGAATCCGTGTCCAACTGGCGCACAAGGTCGTCGTGCATCGCCCACAACTCGGCATCGTTGGTCACGATCCCGTTGTGAATACCGACCGTCTTGCCCGTGATAATCGGCTGATTGTTGCCGGGCACGATTTGGGCACCGTTGGTGACCAGTCGGCAGTGTCCAATCACGGCCAGTGGACGGGACAGCTTGGTGCCGCCACCTGATGCCGGCATTGTTGCAGCGCCCAAGTTCGCCGCCATAAAATCGCGGAAATCGCGACGCTTCAGCAAGCGGTCCGGGCGCATCGCTTTTTTGAAAACGCAGGCTTGCCCGTCGCTGATAATCACAAGGCCGGCCGCGTCGCGACCACGCGGCTCAGAACGGCCGATCAGGTCGGAAATGAAGTGCCGCATGAGGTCCGCGTCCCAAGGCGTACCGGCGGGCGCAATAAAACCAAAGATACCGCACATTCAAAAGCACCTACCTATATAAGGGAACGCAACGCGAAGTCCTGTTGGTAATCGGAAAAATGGCTGTCGATGTCAAGCAGGCGCTTAACACCGCGCCATGCCAGGCGATCATTTCCATGCTGGCAAAACAACACGTAGCCCCCTATAGTCCGGCCACTTTTTCAGGCGCGGGGCTCACTTTGACATGATGCACTACCTTGGCAATTTTTTTGCAGACAGTGGCCAAGTTACGACGATTTTGGCCGTTACGCTGATTTGGATCGGATTTACCAGCATCGGCGCCCTAAGCACCGGTAGCCGACGCCTTTCCGAAGCGGACGTTTTCTGCGGTTGGGCCATGGTCAGCGTCGTATTCGTTGCACTGGGCGTTTTTAGCGATCTGTCGTTTACCCTAATTGCCGGACTCATCGCGCTGATCGCTGCCGTCAGCGCCGTACTCATGGCAAGACGGGGGCTCGACAGATCACTGTTGACCATGGCGAAACTCGTCGCCGTCGGTGCGCCCTTGTTGGTGCTGGCATCCGCCGTCAGTATTTCACAATGGGATGAATTCACCGATTGGGCGATCATTCCCAGATATATGCTGACGACCGACCAGTTCCCAAGCAAAGCCAATCCATTCACCAACGCGTCTTATGCAGCATATCCTTACAGCTGGCATTTTGTCGGCTACCTCGCAGGCCGGATCGGCGGCGGCCTGATCGAGAGTGCGGGCGCACTGATGAACGTGGTCCTGCTGCTAAGCTTTGCCATGGTTTCGGTCCGGCTTGTCGGCTGGGGCGCGGCACGGCCTGATTGGGCGCAGCGCCCAGCGTGGTGGCTGATTGGCTTGGCGGCGCTGAGCACGACACTGCTGTGTCCGACCTTCGCGCAAAAAGTCGTGATCACGTATTATGCCGACACGTCATCTGCCGTGGCAGCGGGTATTGCTGCGGTTCTGGCGTGGCGGATCCTCGTTGAACTCGCCGCTGGCGAACCTTCGTCCGCGCGCACGCTAGCATGGCAACTCGGCTTAGTGCTTTTGCTGTTGGTGAACTTAAAGCAGGCAACCTTCGTGTTGTTTGTATTGATCACCATTGCCCTGCTGTTGATGGCATGGCGCGATCCGGCTATTCGACTTTGGCAAGCCGTGCGGTTGTTGCCGATGATCGTAATCCCGCCGATCGCGATCTATTTGATGTGGCGCTATCACGTGACGTCGGAACTGGTCTCGGGTGAATTCGCGCTGCGTCCGTTTGCCGAATGGCATATCGATATCTTGCCGAATATCATTTCCACAATGCTGCTGGTGCTGGCGAAAAAAGGATACTACCTAGCGCTGGTTATTATCCTGATCGGCTTCGGGCTGCGCGCGCTTTGGCGACCCAAAAACGACTTCGACCGATTGGCAGGCACCGCAGCGCTGATCATTTTAGGTTACGAAGCGTTCTTGCTGTTGGCCTATACCGCGTCGTTCGGACGCCCTGACGCCCTTCGGGCGGCCTCGTATTGGCGCTATAATATGCACTTGGGCTTGATCGTCGTCGCCTTCACCGTGTTTGGCCTGGCAAAGTTATGGCGATTGCGCGCCCAAAACTGGGCGCACTGGAAGCGATTTGCGTGGGTGCCCGTCATATTGGTGATGGCCGCCCCATTGGCTTTTGCCAACAAACTCCGCTTTGATCGTGAGCCATGGATCACGCATTACCGCATGGTGACTGCAGAGGCCGCGCCAAAGATGCAAGCGGGTGAGCGCTTAGCCATTTTGGACCCCCTAGGGTCGGGTGAATCTTCGGCAATTGCGCGATTTGAAACCGATGGGCAGGCCACGTTTGTCGGTTTCTTAGGTGCCTTCCACAATACCAGCACCCAAGGTATTCAAAGCTTCATGCAATCCATTCATGCAAAATGGCTGATTGTGTTTTCGCTCAATCCCGCGGCTCAGGCAGAAATCAATCTGCCCCTGGAAATCGGCACCACGTATTTGCTGGAAAAAGACAGCAATGGCTGGCGGATCGACGCCACGTGGCGGCAAGCAGTGACCCGCTAGACTGGCGCGCCCTTAAGCATCTGGATCGATCGCTTTGATCAACGCCGCGTGGTCAAGGTCAGCACCACCGCTTTCGATCAGCTTGTCATATAGATCACGGCTCAACGCCGTCGCTGGCATGACCAAGCCAAGCTCAGCCGCCAGTTCAATAGCTTGATCCATATCCTTGCGCTGCGTCGTTGCCTTGGCACCTGGTGTAAATGCGTGATCGATCATTCGCTGACCATGCACTTCAAGAATCCGACTATCGGCGAAACCGCCTTTTAGCGCTTCGCGGACTCGGGCCGGATCTGCGCCGGCCCGCTTTGCCAACGCCAGCGCTTCGGCCACCGCGCCGATATTGAGCCCGACGATCACTTGGTTGGCCGCCTTCGCAACCTGCCCTGTGCCGACCGGGCCAACATGCGTGATCCGTCCGCCCAGTATCTGTAAGTACGGCTCCGCTCGCTGAAATGCTTCGTAGGCGCCACCTGCCATAATGGTCAGTGTCCCGCCCTCGGCGCCAATCGTGCCACCC
>JAFMCK010000008.1 GCA_017857825.1 Rhodospirillales bacterium | reverse complement strand
TGATCAGGATCCGGCACATCCATCAACCGAATATCGTCAATTCGGACAATCCGGGGCGCGATTTCCACCGTTTCGTCCCGCCGCGCCTTTTTATACGCCCGCTCGCCATCAACCTTCACGGCCGAATACACCGGGGGAATCTGCGAGATTTCGCCGATAAACGTCGGTAATGCTTCAAGAATTGCCGCTTCGGTCGGGCGCGCGTCAGAAGACGCCGTCACTTCACCTTCGGCATCCTGCGTTGCCGTGCTTTCGCCCCAGCGGATGGTAAATTGATATGTTTTATGGCCGTCCATTGCCCATTGCTGGGTTTTCGTCGCTTCGCCTAAGGCAATCGGCAAGATACCACTCGCCAACGGGTCCAGCGTACCGCCATGACCAACCTTAGCCGCGTTGGTCAGCCGCTTGATACGCCCAACACAGGTGTTCGAAGACGGCCCTTCGGGCTTATCCAGCACAAGCCAGCCGTGAATCGGGTCGCCCTTGCGCCGACGACCCATTCAGGCATCGTCCTCTTCGTCGGTAACGTCACGATTGATATCTTGGGCAACCTGCGGGTTGCGCATCACCCGATCAATCCGATCCGCTTCATCGAATGAGGTGTCGGCCTGAAACGACAACCGGGGGACGTGGCGCAGGCGCACATTGCGGCCGACATAGGTTCGCAGAAATCCCGCCGCACGGTTCAATACATCGACCGTGTCACCAAGGTCACCACCACCCAGCGGCACCACGAATGCCGTCGCGTTCTTAAGGTCAGGACTGATGCGAACTTCGGTGACCGTCAATGAACGTCCGGCGAGGGCCGGGTCATGTACTTCGCCACGCTCGAACGCCATCGCCAAGGTGTGGCGAATTTCTTCGCCGACCCGAAGTTGGCGTTGCGTCGGCGCGCGATCTGATTGGCGTGACATACGATACCTTAAAAACGGCCGCGTCCGTGGCCCCTAAAAGAGCCGACGGATCACAATTGGCGGCTGGTTTCCTTAACCTCGAAACACTCGATAAGATCGCCCACCTGAATATCGTTGTAGTTGGCGAACGCCATACCGCATTCGTAGCCTTCTTTGACTTCGCGCACGTCATCCTTGAAGCGCTTGAGCTGGCTGAGATCGCCCTCGTGCACAACCACATCGTCACGCAGCAAGCGAACCTTGGCGCCCCGTTTGACCGTGCCCTCGGTGATCATGCAACCGGCAACTTTGCCGACCTTGGTGATCGAGAAGACTTCGCGGATTTGCGCGTAGCCCAAAAGCTCTTCGGAAACGTCCGGCGCCAGCATGCCAGACAACATCTGCTTCACGTCGTCGGTCAGATTATAGATGATCGAATAGTAACGCATATCGACGCCGTCGCGTTTCGCAGCTTCGCGTGCCTGCGGGTTGGCGCGGACGTTAAAGCCGATCACCAGGGCGTTTGAGGCGCGGGCCAACGTCACGTCAGATTCGTTGATGCCCCCGACGCCAGAGTGCAGGACCTGCACCTCGACCTCGCTGGTGCCCATATTTCTAAGCGCACCAAGAATGGCTTCCAACGACCCATGCACGTCAGCTTTAACGACCACCGGCAGAAGCTGTGCTTCGCCTTCTTTGATCTTTTCAAACATCTGCTCGAGCGTACCGCGGCCGCTGGCCGCAGCCCGGGTGTCGCGCTCACGGCGTTGACGGAATTCCGTCACTTCACGGGCTTTGTTTTCGCTCTCGACAACAATCACGTCGTCGCCAGCCATCGGTGTACCATTCAAGCCGAGAACTTCGGCAGGCATCGACGGGCCGACTTTATCGAGCTGATTGCCGCTGGCGTCCGTCAGCGCACGGACACGCCCCCACTCTGCGCCGGCGACGAAAATATCACCGACATTCAACGTGCCGCGTTGTACCAGCACCGTGGCCACAGAACCGCGACCTTGTTCCATTTTGGATTCAACGACCACACCTTCTGCAGCGCGGTTCGGGTTGGCCTTCAAGTCCAATAGTTCAGCCTGCAGTGAAATCACTTCCAACAATCGATCAAGGTTGGTGTGCTTCAGCGCCGAAACCGGGACGCACAAGACGTCACCACCCATATCTTCGACTTGAATATCGTGGCTCAGCAGGTCGGTCTTGATTTTGTCCGGATTGGCGTCCGGCTTGTCGATCTTGTTGACCGCAACGATGATTGGTACCCCTGCCGCTTTGGCATGGTGAATAGCTTCAATCGTCTGCGGCATAATGCCGTCATCTGCGGCGACACAAAGCACGACGATATCGGTCACCTTAGCGCCACGTGCACGCATTTCAGAGAATGCGGCGTGGCCGGGTGTATCGATAAATGTGATCGCATTGCCGGTCGGTGTGACAACTTGATAGGCACCGATGTGCTGCGTAATGCCGCCAGCTTCGTGATTGGCGACATTGCTCTCACGGAGTGCATCCAACAACGACGTCTTACCATGGTCAACGTGACCCATGACGGTCACGACCGGCGCTCGTGCCACCATATCGCGTTCAACGTCCGCTGTGCCCAGACTCAGACTGTCTTCGACATCAGCTTCGCTCACCCGCTTTACGCGGTGGCCGAATTCCTGCACCACAAGTTCACCGGTGTCGCCGTCAATGCTTTGGGTGATCGTCGCCATAACGCCCATTTCCATGAGCTTTTTGACCACTTCACCGCCACGCTCGGCCATACGGTTGGCGAGTTCTTGCACGGTAATTGTTTCCGGCACCACAACATCACGGATAACTTTTGTCCCCTCAGAACGAAGTTCACGTTGTTTTTCTTTATCGCGTTCACGTTGACGCTTTACCGATGCCAGCGAACGGCGGTGTTCTTCCATTTCTTCGAAAGATTCCGCTTCGGCGATGGTAAGCTTGCCTTTACGACGGCGCTCATCACCACGGCCTTTGCCGGGCGATGGTTTTTTCGCGTCGACTTTCGTCAGCTTTGCGCCTTTGCGTGCATCCGACTCGTCGTCGCCGTATTTATCGTCCGGCAGGCGCGCATCAGCGCGGCTAGTGTCTTTCGCCGCATCCTTGGCAGCTTCTTTGTCCCGCTGCTTGCGCTCTTCTTCAAGACGCTTGGTTTCTTCTTCCTGCGCCAAGCGGATCGCGGCTTCTTCTGCGGTCTCTTCAACCTCAGCTTCGGCTTCAGCAGCCGCGGCTTTGGCGACTGCCGCAGCCTCAGCGGCTTCGGCGCGGCCAAAATCAGATACCTGCGGACGGCCACGACCACTCGGGACCGCGTCTGCCTCATCACCGCTATCACGTGCAGTGTTCAGCGCACGCATGCGTGCCTGACGCTCGCTCTCGGTCAAGTTGGACAGGTTCGCGCGCTCAGGCTCTTCAACGACGACCGGCGGCGGCGGTGCCTGAACCTCTTCTTCCACCGGCGCACTCTCGTTGAGAGCCGCACCAAGCAGATCGGCCTTCAGCTCGGACATTTCGCCCTTCGGGTCGGTCACAAAGGTCCGTTTGCGTTTTTTCTCGACCGCCACCATCTTCGAACGACCATGCGAGAAGTTTTGCTTCACCTGGCCCGCTTCGATGGTTTTGTTCAGCTCCAAACGGCCCGGACTCGAGAGCCCTAAGCGTTTTTTGCCTTTGTCGGTTTCTTTCGCGTCACTCATTGCTTTTCGTCCATTTCCGCCGGCCTAAGACCAGTCAATCGTTCGTTCTCTCTTTGCAGCGAAGTGGCAAGGCCACCCCTGAGTATCGTCAAAAACGATACTGCGCCTTTTCCAGCACCGGCACTAAGCTCGGCGTTGGTTAGGCTGCCGGCAATCGGCAATTTTCCAGCCGCCATCGCGATATCACGACGACCGCCGCCCGCATCCGATGCAATGGCAACAATACCTGCACCACCCTGCGCCAGAATTTCCAACACGCGGTCATAGCCGACCACCAACAAATCCGAACGCTTCGCGAGCCCAATGGTGTCCTGGCAACGTTTTGACAACATCGTTTCTAATGTCGCCAACAAATCTTCAGGCACATTGACCTGAGCTTTGGCAGCGCGCGCAAACAGTTTACGCTCGACCGCTTGCATAATAGCAGAACGATCAGCAGAAACCCAAATCCCACGTCCGGGTAAACGCTCACCCAAGTCCGGCACAATCATACCGTCCGGGCTGACGACAAAGCGAATCAGGCCATGCGTCGGCATGCTGTCGCCAGTCGCAATACAGCGCCGTGCGGGTTCGCTTTTGTGCGCCTTCGTCATGTGTGCGTGCGTTGCCATTCCGTCCTATGGATCCTGTTAACCAGCGTCCTCAGGTGCATCGGTCGGCGTTTCGTCACCGCCCTCAACATCTTCGCTCACCGGCTCATCGGCGAACCAATGCGCACGGGCCGCCATGATCACAGCATTCGCGTCATCCAACGACATGGTCCCAGCTGGCAGCATCTCGAGCAATTCGTCACCGGCCAAATCCGCCAGATCATCAAGGGTTTTAATGCCCTTTTCACCGATCGCCACCATGATCGCCGCATTGATACCGTCAAGCGCGGCAATGTCGTCTTCAACACCAAGCTCTTTACGCTTCGTGTTCATTTCTTCTTCGCGGGTCGACAAATAGGCGCGTGCGCGCTCTTGCAATTCAGCCGCCACGTCTTCGTCAAAACCTTCGATCTCAACCAGGTCGTCCACCGGCACGAAGCCGACTTCTTCGACCGAACTGAAGCCTTCGGTGACCAAAAGATGCGCAATCACATCGTCGACGTCCAAAGCTTCCACGAACATCTTCGAGCGGTCCTGGAATTCCTTTTGACGACGCTCGGACTCTTCGGCTTCGGTCAGAATATCGATGTCCCAGCCCGACAACTGCGAAGCGAGGCGCACGTTTTGACCGCGGCGACCGATGGCGAGGCTTAGCTGCTCGTCCGGGACGACCACTTCAATTTTGTTGTTGTCTTCGTCCAAAACGACCTTGGCAACTTCGGCCGGTGCCAAAGCGTTGACGATGAATGATGCAGCATCTGGCGACCACTGGATGATATCAATCTTTTCACCCTGTAATTCGCCAACGACGGCCTGCACTCGCGAGCCCCGCATACCGATGCATGGACCCACCGGATCAATGCTGCTGTCATGCGAAACAACGGCAATTTTGGCGCGCGAACCCGGGTCACGGGCAACGGCCTTGATTTCAATCACGCCGTCATAAATTTCCGGCACTTCCTGGGCAAACAATTTGGCCATGAAATCCGGGTGCGTGCGCGAGAGGAAAATCTGCGGACCGCGGGGTTCACGACGGACATCGGCGATGTATGCGCGAATGCGGTCGCCGTTATTAAAGTGCTCACGCGGAATCGACTCGTCACGGCGCAGAATGGCTTCGGCGCGACCCAAATCGACAACCGCATTGCCGTATTCCATCCGCTTAACCAGACCGTTGACGATTTCGCCTGTACGGTCTTTGTATTCTTCAAATTGGCGCTCACGCTCAGCTTCACGCACCTTTTGAACGATGACCTGTTTCGCGGTCTGTGCGGCGATCCGGCCAAAATCAATTGGTGGTAAAATGTCGACGATGAACTCACCGGGCGTCGCATCCGACTTTTTACGCAGGGCGTCGGTCAGGGGAAGCTGAGTATATTCGTTCTCAATCTCGGCACCGTCTTCGAGCACTTCGATATAGCGTGCCAACATGATCTCGCCGGTTTTGCGGTCAATGTGGGCACGGATATCGTGCTCGTGGCCATACTTGGAGCGACCGGCTTTTTGGATGGCCATTTCCATGGCTTCCAATACCTCTTCACGCTCAATACCCTTATCGCGCGCGACAGTGTCGGCGACGGTCAGCAATTCCGGCCGGGCGTGAACGTCGCCGGCTTCCATCAAGGCTTCACTCATGATGCTTTTTCTTTCCCTAACTGGGCGATCATCTCGTCTGTGACGATCAGTTTCGCCTTAGCAATGTCGTCGATATGAAGCTGAACACGCTCGCCATCAACGTCGATTACCACATCGTTACCATCCGTGCCGCTGACCCTGCCGCGAAAACGGCGACGACCATCGATCACGGTCTTTGTTTCAAGCTTTGCCTCGAAACCGGCAAAACGGTCGAAATCCTTCAAACGCACCAGCGGCCGATCCAGGCCCGGCGAGCTCACCTCAAGGGTATACGCATCGCTGATCGGGTCTTCGACGTCGAGTACAGCCGACACGGCGCGCGAAATATCTGCACAGTCGTCAACATTCATCTCACGACCATCAAAAGGCTCGGCCATGATCTGCAACCGCGGATCACCACCACCCATCAAAAGCACACGCACCACATCATAGCCCAACGCTTCGATGGTCGGCGTGATGATCTCTTGAACGCGCTGAGCAAGATCGGTACCTGTCAAAATGTCCTCTCGGTCTTCTTGGTATTTTGTCTTCTCGTTATTTTTTGGCCGTCTACGTCATTCAGTGCCGCCCGAAGGCCATATAACTAAAGGCTTTGCGTCGATCACAGCACCTCGTTTACCCAACAAAAAAGGTGGGCCGCCGGCCCACCCATCAACACTAGTCAATACGCTAGATCAACGAGCGCTCCCTTAGGAGCCCCGGTGATATATCCAGAAACCCGCGTAAAAGCAAGGGTTAACTCGTCAAATACGGCCTTTGCACCAGCTCAGCGACGCGGCACTCGGCGCATCACGAGATATGACGGCAGGTCACCTTTTTTACGACCCTTGGCTTCATAACGAGTCTCGACCCACCCTGACGGCGGCAAGCGCCAATCGTCAGGGCGCTCGGCCGTCCAGACCCAGTCCGGATGGCGCTGCACTTCGGCCAGGGTCCAGGCGACGTAATCCTTATGATCGGACGCAAAAATAAACGTCGCACCATCGCGCGCGATGCGGGCGAGCTCGCTCAAAGCATCTTGTTGGACGAACCGACGCCTATTGTGCCGCGCCTTTGGCCAGGGGTCTGGAAACAATAAATAAATTTTCGATATCGCCGCGTCTGGCAACCGTGGCAGTAACTGACGGGCATCTTCGTCAAACAACCGAATATTGGTGGAGCCGTCACGCTCGATATCGGCCAACAACGAGGCAACGCCGTTGATAAACGGCTCACATCCAATGAAATCGACGTCCGGTGCGGCGGCCGCCACACCGCTCAGGTGTTCGCCCGCGCCAAAGCCAATTTCTAAATGAATCTCAGCAGCAGTCCGCCCGAATTTTTCGGCAAGATCTACAGGGGTGCTTTGCCCCCGTGCGGCGAGCCGCAACGCAGGCAAAAGCGTATCGATAAGCTTGGCACGGTGTGGCCTGAGTTTATGAGTCCGCCGACGGCCATACCAAAGTGGCTGGCCGTCCGGCGATCTTGGTGTGTCATCACTCATGCTTTTCCCTCCCCGTGATATCTTTGGCACAACATGAAATCAGCCAAAGATGGGTTGGGTTTGCCAAAGGCCTCGCAACAGTCGGCGCGTCAAGAAGCCCCGAATGCTGCCTTAAGGCTGTCAGCCAGATCCGTCTTCTCCCAAGAGAAACCACCATCGGCATCCGGCGTGCGACCAAAGTGACCATACGCTGCGGTACGGGCATAAATCGGACGGCTCAAAGACAGGTGTTCGCGAATGCCACGCGGCGACAAATCGACCAAATCCAGCAACGCGGCTGCAATCGCATCTTCGTCAACTCGACCCGTGCCATAGGTATCGATGTAAACCGATAAAGGCTTGGAAACGCCAATCGCGTAAGACAACTGGATTGTGCATTTGTCAGCGAGGCCTGCGGCCACCACATTCTTTGCAAGATAGCGACCGGCATAAGCTGCAGAACGGTCCACCTTCGTGGGATCTTTACCCGAGAACGCGCCGCCCCCGTGTGGCGCTGCGCCACCGTAGGTGTCGACAATGATCTTACGACCCGTCAAGCCGGCATCCCCGTCAGGGCCACCAATGACGAAACGACCCGTTGGGTTTACATACAGTTCTTCATCCGGGCACATCCAGCCCTCGGGCAGCACGTTTTCAACGATGGGGCGCACCAATTCACGCACGTCGTCTTGGCTAAGATCTTCATCATGCTGGGTTGAAACCACGACCGATGTCGCGCGGATCGGCTGGCCATTGTGATACTCCAGCGTGACCTGACTTTTGGAGTCCGGACCAAACCCTTTGAATTCGCCGCTTTTGCGCTTTTTCGCCATATCTTTGAGAATACGGTGCGAGAAAACGATCGGCGCCGGCATCAAGACGTCGGTTTCGTTGCAGGCATAGCCGAACATAATGCCTTGGTCACCGGCGCCTTCGTCTTTATTGCCGAGCGCATCAACGCCCTGGGCGATATCCACGGACTGCGGGTGCACATACACTTTGACGTCCGACTTTTCCCAATGGAAGTTGTCTTGGTCGTAGCCGATGTCTTTGATTGCAGCCCGGGCCAGTTCTTCCAAACGGGCGGGTGAAATCTCTTGAGCGCAGCGCGTTTCCCCTGCGAGAACAACCAAATTGGTTGTCACCAAGGTCTCAACGGCCACGCGCGCACCTGGGTCCAGCGCCAAATATGCGTCAACAATTTCATCGGAAATACGGTCGCAAATTTTATCCGGGTGTCCTTCGGACACGGACTCGCTGGTAAAGAGGTAATTTTTTCTGCTCACGTCGGTCCCTTCCCTGCCTGGGCATTACACTCACTGGACCGGGGGGCTGGAAGCCGGGAAATCCCGACCGCCCACTTAGCGCTATATTTTTCGTGGCGGCAAGCGGTCCAAATCCATCCACGGCAACTGTTTGTTGCGGTTCAGTTTGTGACAACTTCGAAACCAAGCGTCAAGCGAATCTGTGACAAGACAGGGGTAAATGGGACCTAGCGGCAAACAAGTGCCGATCTATTGCCCATTCGCCAACGATAAAATGCGGTATATGCGTTTACTCTTCGTCGGGCAGATTCGCCATAGACCGCAACAATTCATAAAGTCGACGACGGACTTTTGGATCATTGATACGGTAGTATGAACGAACGAGCTCGAGCGTCTCTTGACGAGAGAGAGGGTCATCATCCATTTGCGCCCGCTCGCGATCAGATAGCCCATCTCTATCAAGGCCCTTCAACTTGCTTTTTGGGACAAATGCACCAACATCACCAATCGCACCATCGGGCATATCTTCGAAAAAGAATGCGACCGGAACACCCAAGATGTGACTAAACTGATACAAGCGGCTTGAGCCGATCCGGTTCGCACCACGTTCGTACTTCTGAATTTGCTGAAATGTCAGACCAACGGCATCGCCTAACTTTTCCTGGGACATTCCAAGCATCGTTCGACGCAGTCTAACGCGGCTACCGACGTGCACATCAACCGGATGCGACTTCCCGGTTGACGCTTTCTTATGCCCACCGGATCCACCTCCGGCATTGGATGGGCTCATAATCATAGGTGGCGATGAATTGATCACTTAATCCTCCGAGGCTTATTCGGCGAAGGGCGTAAGGCTTACTTTTACACCAATTATACGGGAATAACTAGGCGCACGTAAAAGAAGAAAGTTTAAAAACCTAATCCCGTTTATGTATACGAGCGTTAATTCTTTTCGTATAAGACGATAAAACCGCGAAAACTGCCAACAAAAAACCACCCAAGTGAGCAAGCTTAGACGACAGTGTTTGCGCAATGGCCTCAGGCAACGGTGCGTCAACAACACCTTGTTTTTCCAGAGCTAATTGGTTTCTGACACGACCGAATGGATCAATCACTGCTGATATCCCGGTATTCGCTGCACGCACCACGGGCAATCCTTCTTCGATGGCGCGGAACTGTGCTTGCACAAGGTGCTGGTAGGGGCCGGACGAGGGTCCAAACCATGCGTCGTTGGTTATATTGAGTATCCATTCTGGTCGATTGTCCGAATCAACAACATTGCCAGAGAAAATAATCTCATAACAGATGACCGGGGAAAATGCCGGCAAGCCTTCGACCTTGATCGTTTGTGGTCCGGGCCCAGGGGTAAAATCACCGCGCCCGGCAACCAGCTTTTCTACCGGCAGCCAATCGCGCAACGGGACGTATTCACCAAACGGCACAAGGTGAAATTTATCAAATGATGCGACGACATCACCATCATCGTCGATCACGAACATGCTGTTGAAATACCGGCCCGCTGCATCACGTCTGGGCGCACCGAAAAACAAATGCCCATCTTTCGGCACCGCAGCCGCAAGGGACGCCGGGACCTCGGAGCCCGGCTCAATCAGAAACGGGACGTTCGTCTCGGCCCATATAACATCGGTTGGCGTAACAGCAGGACCGGCCGTCCGTTTGCTCATCGCCATCTGTCGGAGCACGTGTTGTTGACGTAAATCAGGGCGCCATTTGAGCTTTTGATCAATCGCTGGCTGAACAAGACGAAGCACAACATCATCACGCGTCAATAAACCGGCCGCAGACAACCGATATGCGCCGATACCCCACATCAACGGCAGCAATAAACTCATCGCCATTGCCATCATTTTTTGTCGCGCGGACATGTGTCCAAGGGTCGACGACTGTCTGACGAACAACACCGCAGGGGCTGCAAACACACATGCGGTCAGAAAACTGACGCCAAGCGCACCGACATAGGCAGCTGGCTGCATCATCTCGGGCGACAGCCCCCAAACGGTCGCGAGCGGGTTCCAAGGAAATCCGGTCAGCAATATCCCCCGCAACCATTCGGATAGGGTCCAACATCCAGCGAAAACCGGCACCAAAACCATGGGCCCACCTGCGCCGCGCCGCATCAATGTATTCACAGCCGCAGACGCCATCGCCATGTAGAGCGCCATGCCGACGCTGATGCCGATCACGGCGACCGGCATCAAGGCTGCAAACTGTTCAGCATCGACGAGGAACGCATAGCCGATCCAGTAAAGACCGACACCAAACCAGCCTAATCCGAACAACCACCCCTCGAATGCGGCAATGCGCATATCGCGGGCCGTGAAATTCAACAAAGCGAGACCGGCGAGGCCTGGCCATAACAGTGGCACAGCATAGAGCGGCGGCAACGCGAGGGCACTCAGGATACCAAGAGACAACGCCAAAACATAACGGCGCCAGCCAGGGACCAGCAGTCTTGAGCCTTGATCTTGCTCAGGACTCATCCCGCAGCGGGCGCCGACGCCATTTCCGCATCAACACGACGGCGCACCCGAACACGATGCACACGCCTTGGATCCGCATCTAAAATTTCAAATTCAATACCTCCACGATGCGCAATAATCTCACCCCGGATCGGCACGCGACCCGCGACCGTGAACACAAGACCGCCCAACGTATCAATATCTTCACGTTCGTCTTCATCTACCACAGGGCCAATGCGGCTTTCTAATTTTTCGATTTCAATCCGTGCATCCGCAACCCAAGAGCCGTCACGACGTCGTTCAATTTTAGGTTCATCGTCGCGATCATGCTCATCTTCGATTTCGCCGACGATTTCTTCGACCAAGTCTTCAATGGTCACAAGCCCGTCGACGCCGCCAAATTCATCAACCACCAACGCCATATGCGAGCGCTTCACGCGCATTTCCAACAACAGTTCCAAGACCCGCATGGAGGGCGCAACAAACAACATTTTACGTTGCACCTCTGCGACCTTGAAGTCTTTGTCCTTCCCACGCCAGCCCAACACATCCTTGATGTGCACGACTCCTTGCGCATCATCTAACGTGTCGCGATACACGGGTAAGCGCGAGTGGCCGCCACGCGTCGCAACATCAATGATATCGGGCAACGTTGCGGAAACAGGTATCGCAATGATATCCGCACGCGGCACCATCACGTCGTAAATTGTCAGATTGCGCAGCTCAAGGATGTTCGCGACCAACAGTCGCTCGTCAGGATCCAGCGGTTGCTCGGAGTCTTCGCGCTCTTCAATCAGTTCGTCCAGGGTGTCTCGGGGCGAATCACTGCCAGACGACATGCGTTTAAGGCCACGCACCCACCCACGCACAACGTCTGAAAAATTCCCGTTCTTTTGCTCGTTGCTTGAAGCACCTTCGCCGTGCCCGTCGCTACTAGAGGGTTCCCCGTTTGGGGTCGTGTCGTTCATTTTTTTTATCCGTCAGCCTATGCCCGGCGCATCATCATCCAGATATGGATTACCGACACCGAGCTTTCCCAGAATAGTTATCTCAAGATGCTCCATTTTCTCTGCATCTTCCGTATTTTCGTGATCATAGCCGCAAAGATGCAACATACCATGCACCAAAAGATGTGAAAAATGATCGTGCCATGAAAGGCCTTGGGACGATCTTTCCTGATCAACCGTCTCAAAAGCAATAACGATGTCGCCCAACGTTGCCGGCACACCTTGAGGTGCCGCCGGTCCGCTAACGTCCCAAGCCGGAAATGACAACACATTGGTCGATAAGTCTTTGCCGCGGTATGTCTTATTCAACGTCCGCTGCTCGGCATCATCGGTCAGCACCACTGATACTTCAAACAACCCATCGTTGGGCGCAGCGAAATCCCATGCCGTACTCAGCGTGGTTGCACAAAGTGCATCAATATCACCCAAGACATTTTTCCAAGCCGCAGTTCGGACGCCGATATCGATCTGCAGGCGCGTATTTGCCTCGGCGGCAGGTTTAGGTTTCATGATCTCCGGCACTATCGTCTTCGATATGATATTCAGCGCCCGCGCCACGCTGGTTTTCCAACTGACGGTACGCACGCACGATCTTACCCACCAACGGGTGGCGGACAACGTCGGCATCTTGGAATTTCAAGAACCGAATGTCATCAACATGGCTAAGCGCTTCGCGCGCATCACGAAGGCCTGAACGCGTGCCGCGCGGCAAGTCAACCTGACTGAGGTCGCCGGTAATGACCATGCGCGAGTTCTCACCCAACCGGGTTAGGAACATTTTCATCTGCACCGCTGTAGTGTTTTGCGCTTCGTCCAAAATCACAAACGCATTCGCCAAAGTGCGGCCACGCATGAACGCCAACGGGGCAACTTCGATTTCGCCGGATTCTAGACGTTTCTGCACTTGTTGAGCCGGCATCATATCGTGCAGCGCGTCGTATAAGGGGCGCAAATAAGGATCGACTTTTTCGCGCATATCGCCGGGCAAAAAGCCCAACTGCTCGCCGGCTTCAACTGCAGGCCTTGAGAGAATAATGCGTTCAACATCACCGCGTACCAAGCGCTCAACAGCTTTCGCGACCGCCAAATAGGTCTTACCGGTACCGGCAGGGCCTTCCGAGAAAACCAATTCGGACTCGTCGATCGCACGCAGATAGTCGGCTTGCGTCGGTGTCCGTGCGGTCACAACCCGATTGCGAATACTGACACCCGCATCGTGACCAGACGGCATTTTCCGCTCAGGCTCAGCGGAAAATCTCAACATCGCATCGACTTCGGGCTGATCAATATCCTGACCTTTTTCGAGGCGCTCATAAAGCGAATCCAACACGCTGACCGCGCGGGCCGCTGCTTCGGGATCGCCTGCAATCGTGACTTCATTGCCGCGCGCATGGATCACCACCGACAAGCCGGATTCAATCTGCGCCAAATGACAATGATGCGGCCCGAACAACGCAATCGCTAAGCCGTTGTTCGGGAATTGTTTTTTGCGAGTGATGGCGGCGCCGTCTTTGCGACGAACCGCAGGTTTCGCGGCGCGGCTCAAGCAACCACCTCCCGTTTAGCGTTGGATGACGCGTCGGCGCCAATAGGGCGGATAGTGCCGGAAAGACTATTTGGTTTAGCGCGATCAATTCTCACGGTGATGATCTCTCCCATCCGGTCGGCGGGCGCGTCCGCATGAACCGCTTGCATATAAGGGCTGCGCCCCACCAGTTGACCGGGACGCGCACCCGGACGATCAAACAACACCGGTAAATCCCGGCCGACACAAGATTCATTAAAGGCAATCTGCTGACGATTCAGCAGGTCCTGCAAAAGCTGCAAGCGCGCCGACTTAACGGCTTCCGGAATCTGGTCATCCATATCCGCCGCCGGAGTCCCGGGACGCGGGCTGTATTTAAACGAATACGCCTGCACAAAGCCAACCGATTGAACCAAATCCAAGGTTGCTTGGAAATCAGCGTCTGTTTCACCCGGAAAGCCGACGATAAAGTCAGAAGAGAGGGCAAGGTCAGGCTGCGCATCACGAAGCCGCCGCACGATATCTTTATAATCACCAGACGAATGGCGACGATTCATCGCCTTCAAAATTTTATCCGAGCCCGATTGAACGGGTAAATGCAGATACGGCATCAACGCCGGCACATCGCGGTGCGCCGAAATCAGATCATCATCCACTTCAGCTGGGTAGGATGTAGTATAGCGAATACGTTCAATACCCTCGACATCGGCCAACTTGCGAATTAACCGGCCCAATGTCAGCTCATCCCCGTTGCCATTATCACCGTGATACGCATTTACGTTTTGCCCAAGCAGCGTAATTTCGCGAACGCCTTTGCCGGCCAACAAGCGTGCCTCACGCAGCACCGGATCAACAGGCCGCGAGAATTCAGCGCCCCGCGTATACGGCACGACACAAAATGTGCAGAATTTGTCGCACCCTTCTTGTATCGTAAGAAACGCCGCTGCCCCGTCCGGTTGCACATCGGGCAACGCGTCAAATTTATCGTCGGCTGGAAAGTCCGTGTCGACCACGGCTTCGCCGCGCTGCGCCAGCGTGCGCAACATAAGCGGCAAACGATGATAGGTTTGCGGGCCGAATACCATATCGACATAAGGTGCACGGCGAAGAATTTCTTCACCTTCAGCCTGCGCCACACAGCCGCCAACGGCGATGACCATCGGACGCTCAGAGTCGGCGCGGGACTCTTTTTCAACGCGCAGGCGCCCCAATTCCGAGTATACTTTTTCAGCCGCTTTCTCACGGATATGGCAGGTGTTGAGAATCACCAAGTCCGCCGCGAACATATCGGGATCGTTGACATAGCCAAGTGGCGCCAACACGTCGCCCATTCTGGACGCGTCATAAACGTTCATCTGGCAGCCGTATGATTTCACATGAACGGTTTTATTTGCCAAATGCCGATTTGAGTTTGGTTCGGCGTTCTGCAATGGCGCCCTCATCGTCCCGAAGTATCCCTTAGCTGCACATTTTGGCGCACAGAAAAAATCTGCCGTCTTTGCCGCTGGCGGCGGAACATGATCAGCACCGGGCCTCGTGTCAAGCGGCGCTCCCGCTCACATAAGTCATCATTTCTCGTCCTCTTTTAGGGGCACACCAAAAAGTTCCAAACGGTGGCCGACCAAAATCAGGCCGTGTTCTCTGGCAACGCGTTCCTGCAACCGCTCAATCTCTTCGTTTTGAAACTCGATCACCCGGCCTGATTTTACGTCAATGATATGGTCGTGATGTTCATCGGTTGCTTCTTCATAACGCGCACGCCCATCGCCAAAATCATGCCGCTCAACAATACCGGCGTCTTCGAACAACCGCATGGTCCGATATACGGTGGCAATAGATATCTTGGAATCTTGCATAGATGCCCGACGATAGACTTCCTCAACGTCAGGATGATCCTCAGATGCTGATAGCACACGGGCAATGATCCGGCGCTGCTCGGTCATCTTCATGCCCTTGTCGATGCATAGTCTTTCGAGACGGGTTTCGTCCATAACGCCCTTAGTGCTGGAAAGACTCACATACTAGCCGTAAGGGACTGGTCTGTGAAGGGTTTGTAAAATTTAGGAACCGCATAAAAACAATGCGGCCAAGCTTAACCCTAAAATAGAGGGCCAAGCGAGGCACGCCTATGTCTTTATTTCGGTTTCCGCTTGTTCGTCGAACCTGGCTTGCGACCGAGGCCAATTTTCTTTGCAAGCGTACTGCGCTTTTTGGCGTAATTGGGAGCAACCATAGGGTAATCAATCGGCAAGCCCCAACGTTCACGATATTCTTCGGGCGACATGTTATATGAGGTCTTCAAATGGCGCTTTAACATTTTCAATTTTTTGCCGTCTTCGAGGCAAATAATAAAATCAGGCGTCACCGATTTTTTGATCGGTACGACAGGAGTCGGCAGCTCGATCGGCGGCGCCGCAACTCCTAAAGTTGAGAACGTCGCATATACATCTTTGATCACTTGTGGAAGATCTGACGCGGCAACCGTGTTGTTGGATGCGTGTGCCGAAACAACTTCGGCGGTCAATTCAAGAAGTTCAGTTTGACTAGGCGTGTCAGGCATAGACTCTCAATGCTCCAATAATTGTCATTTATACAAAGCTCGCACTATGAATTTGCAACTTTGACTTCTTATAATTACTTTCATATTACCACGCAAGTTTTTGGCATTTAAGCTTCGGTCTAAATGTCGCTCTTACGCCACGTGCAACAAAACCGTCATAAAAAACAAAACAACAAAGAGCAAATACACTTGGATAAAGACGCACAGACAATGACCGAGTCGACGAACACCGAAAAGCATTCGTTGGATATCACAGGCTTGATTTGCCCGATGACGTTCGTGCGCACAAAACTCGCCTTAGAAAAATTATCGCCGGGCGACATTTTGGAAGTCACGTTAAAAGGCGCTGAACCACTGAATAACGTGCCGCGATCAGCCCGCCAACATGGCCATTCGGTACTCTCGACCACCGAACGCGATGATGGCACGTATCTTATTGTTATCCGCCGTGAGGCCGTTTAGTCGTTCTTATGCACTCGGCATCGTAACATCCGGTGCGCGCAAATAGATGGGATCCGGTAGCGCTGTTTCCGGCGCACCTAAAACATGAAAGCCCAACGCTGCGACACTCTCTGCATTCGGCAGTGTCGTGGCAGCGAGTAATTTGGCATCGACATGCATGCACATCGGCGCTGCCAATCTGGGCGCGGCATCACCTGCCAAACACACTTGATCAAGCGCGCCTAACCACGCCGGGACCGCGTTCGGCAACATCGCCGCCGCGTCTCGCAGCACCTGACCATTTTGGTCAAACACCTGCACATAGACGTCTTCACGTTTGGTCTCAATCGCGATCAATGTCGCGGCACCATTCGGCACAAACGGTTTTGCCTGACGCATCAAGACATCGAAGGTCGTGATGCCGAGGCATGGAATAGCCGCCGCAAGCGCAGATGCCCGCGCCGCCGCGAGGCCGATTCGAAGTCCTGTGAAAGCGCCCGGCCCCCGGGTAACAGCAACGGCAGCAACCGTGGAAAAATCAATGCCCGCTTCATCGAGCACGGCCTGCATCATCGGTGCAAGCGCTTCCGACTGACCCCGTGCCATTTCTGCAGCGCGCGCACCGAGACAACGACCATGATCATCGACCAAAGCCACAGAGCAACCGTGCGTCGCCGTATCAATGCCGAGGATAACCGTCATACGTGCTGTCCGATCCGAGGGTACATGTGAAAATTAAGTATAGAACAAATGCCGCACCGCAACCACGTAGGCGGAAACGACGCTACATGCCAGGAACACCACGGGCGGGCTCCAGCGCCAAGCAATAACATGACTCGGCTGGTTGACGACACGTGCCATAAATAATGTGGTTGCCGAAAACGGCGAAACCATGGTCGATGTGCCCCACACCCCAAGGATTGCCATCGCCAGCACCGCCGGCGGCATCCCAATCACATCAGGCGGCATTACTTCGCCCACCAAGATTGCCAGAATCACGGGGTGTAGGCCTGCCGCACCCGCCAACGTCATACCAAAGATCAAACAAACGACAACTACGTCGCCGGTAATCCCGTACGACTGTAGTTGGGCTGAAATGAGTTCAGGCGGCAATACTTTTGAAACACCGACGCCAAGTACGGACGCCGCGACAAATGCAACGGCTTCGTTGCGCAATTCCGGCAGATTGATAAAAATGCGTTTCGCAAGCGGTAACGCACCGCTGCGCCAGCGTTGGCCCTTTTGCGCTTGAACCGCAGCCCATGCCAACGCGAACGGCGGCCCGATCACGCCCAGCGCAACCGGGATCGACAGCCCAATGATTTCGTGCGTGCCCATCACCAAAATAATCAACTGGATCAAGACAATGGCCGCACGTCCGATGGTCGAAAACGTCAATGGCGCATTGTCTCGGTGATCACCGGGGCGGGGTTTTTCGCGCAAGAAAAGCCGGTCATACCCCCATCCGACCAGCAACAGAATCATCGACAACACAAACCCAAGTGGCGCGATGTCGATCCAACTGACCCCGGGCACCGCCGTTAAGACGACGGCGACGCTGACGTAAAACGGCCCCCATGTGGAGGCCACCGTAAAGCCCATCATCAGCGCCAACGATAATCGTTTTTTCAGGCGCTCGTCGGTTTGCTCGCCAGCCATAGTCGAGAGCAAACTCATCGCAGCGAGATTCAACACCGAACCCAGAAAATGCGCGCTTAACCACAAAATAGGATAACGACGACCTGCGGGTTGGCGCACCACGGCGTCGCGAAGCGCCCGCAACGACGGACTGGTCACCGCAGGCTCACGCAGCCATGTGACCGCAAAAAACATCACCAAGAATATCTGCGCACGGATCAAGCCATCGATCATCGCGCCGATTAAGTCGCCAGCCAGCCACGCCGCGAGTGCGCCAATACCGGCGAGCAACAACCCCATATTTCGCTGCAACGCAGGGGCGCGGCTGATTTCCAGACCGAGAAAAATAAGCGTAAGGACGACACCAATTTCACTGAGATACGGTACCACCCAAATCCGTGAGACGATCGCAACAACTGCCAGGACCAGATAAACACTCGCAGAAACGAAATTACGGTCCAAGTCGATCCCCTATGCCGGGCGCCTTATGAACGAAGGTCGCCAAAATGCCGCCGGCAATCGCGCCGTCGTCTAAATGTATGCCCGTATTATGTCACGCTGCAGGCCTCTGCAAATGCCAAGCGGGGGCTTCTTGGGAACAAACCTTCTTCCGTTCCGTAACCAATGTTGCAAAGAAAATTCGATTTTACGTCGGTATCGGCAAAAAATTCAGCGTCGACTTTGGCTTTGTCGAAGCCCGACATCGGTCCGCAATCGAGACCGAGTGCCCGTGCCGCTAACATCAGATACGCCGCCTGCAAAGTCCCGTTTCGAAACGCCGTTTCTTCGATCAAGGCATCATTGTCGACAAACCATGCGCGTGCATCGGTATGTGGAAAAAGATCCGGTAGTTTTTCATAGAATGTCATGTCATGACCGATGATCGCCGTCACCGGTGCTTGCATCGTTTTATCGACATTACCATCCATCAGCGCAGGCTTCAGACGCGCCTTCGCCGCCGATGAGGTAACAAAAACGATCCGTGCCGGGCTGCAGTTGGCACTGGTCGGCCCCATCCGCGCGATGTCCCAGATTTTGGTCAACAGTGCCGTATCAACCGATTGATCTGTCCAGCCGTTGACGGTGCGCGCTTCCATAAACAGCGTATCTAGGACGTCTTGGCTAAGCGGTTTTTTCATGAAAGGGCTCCTAGTTTATCAAGTTAAGGCATTGAAAGAGGCTGAGATATCGTGCGATGCATCACAGCCTGTGTAATACATCTTGTGCATACTTGAGGTCTTGGGCGGTCGGCGACAAGTTTTCTTGCGATTTTGCCGTAAACCCATCATGTTTGCGCGTATTTTGCGCAAGTTTCATGCTTTGCGTCCTGGGGAGTACGTTTTGATTATTCGAAATTTCTTTTTAAAGTCGTGCTTAGGGATACTTGCCTTGTTCGGCAGTTTTGTGTCGCTTGGCGCCTTACCGCACGCAGATGTGGCACGTGCCGATGAACCGGCAACCAAAGCCATGGTCATTATGTATCACCGTTTCGGCGAATCCGACTTCCCGTCAACAAACGTTACCATGGCGCAATTCGAAGCACACGTGGCTGAACTCAAAAGCGGCGGCTACAATGTGATTTCATTGCCCAAGATCGTCGCTGCACTTCGTAGCGGCGAAGCATTGCCCCCGAAAACGGTCGGCCTGAGTGTCGATGACGCCTATACCTCGGTATTCACCAAAGCATGGCCGATTTTGAAAGAAGCCGGTTTTCCATTGACCGTCTTCGTCGCCACCGACCCGGTCGACAAAGGACTTTCACGTTATATGAGCTGGGACCAGCTGCGCACGCTCGCCGGCGAAGGTGTCACCATCGGCAGCCAGACCCAAAATCATCCACATATGGCCGATTTGGATGCAGCAGCCGTTCAGGATGAATTGATCCGCTCCAACAAGCGCTTCGAAGACGAACTCAATATGGTGCCAGACCTGTTCGCGTATCCATACGGTGAAGCCAGCAACGAGGTGATGGAATTGGTGCGTTCGGCTGGCTTTGTGGCAAGCTTTGGCCAGCATTCCGGCGGCATCGGCACGGGCACCGAAATGTTCTATCTGCCACGGTTTGCCATGAACGAGGCGTTCGGCTCCATTGACCGTTTCAAGCTGGCCGCCAATGCGTTGCCGCTTCGGGTCGCCGATATCACGCCGAGTAACCCGACCGTCAAAGGCGAAAACCCGCCGATCATCGGCTTCACGGTGACATGGCCGACATCCGGCTTAGATCGCCTCAACTGCTTCGCGTCACACGTTGAAAGCGTGGATTTGCAACGCTTGGGCACGAGGATCGAAGTGCGGACAGCAAAGCCGATGCCCGCAGGGCGGACACGCTTAAACTGCACCATGCCTGCCGGCAACGGCCGCTGGCATTGGTTTGGGCAACAATACTACGTGCCGAGATAAAGTCTTTTAAGCCGACTCGTCATCACTGGTAAGCCGCGCATCATCAAGCGGACGAAGGTCATTCGCCTCAATGATCAGGCGGATGCTGTCGACATATTTTTCCCCGCGCTCGGAATACTTGGTCAACGCACCGGCAAGGATGTGACCATCCATCGGCGCGCCCTTCGCGCGAAGTTGCGTACGCACCTTGCGCAGACTGCGATACGCTGCATGGGTGTTCAAGTTACGCATATACGCCGAAACCGACTGTCCCAAGGTCCCAAAGGCTTTGATTTTATGGACCATACCGGCTTCGCGGTCTTTAGGGACCAAACCATGGTCATCGGCGCTGGTCCACTGACCAAATAGCGCGTTGCCGCGTTGTGCAAATCGGGACGTGCCCCATCCACTCTCTTCGGCGGCCTGCGATAAGGCAAGTGATGGCGGGATAACATCAACGCGCGCCAACAGCGTCTGCAGCTTATCATCGCTGGTCTTGTATCGATCCGCCAACACGGCGAGCCACAAACGATCCCCGGGCGACACTTTCTGACCCAATGCTTTTTCCGTTTTGATGCGCATCAAGCGGCGGCGATCTGCCAGAATACGCTCATTCTCTTGCAGGATCAGCGGCAACATGGTGTGGAAAAATACGGTCTTTTTAAGCGAAACTTCAGGCACCGCATGCAAATCGCCCGGCAATTTAACCAGATATACGCGCGGGACTGCGGCGCCGCTGCGTTTCACATTTTCTAGGTCATAGCCCATATCCGCAAAAGCTTCGGCCAACAGCGTCGTGTCGTCCATGACCTGCAAACCAAGGCCACCAGCGATCGACGCGGTCTCAGGGCCATCAGGCGCAACATTGCGGACGGCTTCGTTCAAATGCGCGGCTTCTGCGTGCATTTGATCAAATGCGACGCGCGGCGCGGCAGTAACGCCTTTGCTGGGGTTAACCATCGTGGCCGCAGCGGTCGCGAGCACAGCGACGGCGGCAACACTTAAAATCAATTTATCGAATCGGCGAGTCGTCATGATTGCTTCCAACGCGTCCTTTTCAGGCATACGTCGCCTCTCGTCATCCTCAACTGTCGCCCTGGGTATCCGGCGCCCAATGCTCACAAGGCGGTATTTTTACCTGCCCTACAAGCGACCGGTTCGGTCACATCGATGCACAATAAATTAGGTTCACCGTGCGACCTATTGTGACGGTGTACGGTGATGTGTTTACGAAGTCAAGATAGAGATAATGTGGTCGATTATTCGACCGCGCGCACTTCCTGAACCTCAGGCACGTAGTAGCGCAGCATATTCTCAATGCCATGCTTTAAAGTGGCTGTGGAGCTGGGACAGCCCGCACATGCACCTTGCATGTGCAGAGATACGATTCCGTCTTCAAAACCTTTAAAAACGATGTCGCCACCATCTTGCGCAACCGCTGGACGGACCCGTGTGTCGATCAACTCGCGAATCTGTTTGATGATCGGATCGTCATCGTCACTGCCCGCATCGGCGCCATCTGCCGCATCTTCTTCAATGCTGGGGCGACCGGACTGGTAATGCTCCATAATGCCGCCCAAAACCTGCGGACGCAGCACATCCCATTCTTTATCATCAGTCTTGGTCACGGTGACAAAGTCAGAGCCCAAAAACACACCAGCAACACCTTCGATAGCAAACAAACGGGTCGCCAGCGGTGAACGCGCGGATTCCGAAGCTTCGGCAAAGTTGGCGGTGCCGTTGCTCATTACGGCCTTACCCGGCAAAAACTTAAGCGTGGCTGGGTTTGGTGTGCTTTCGGTTTGAATAAACATCGTTGCCTCCAATTAGGGCGCGTCGGAAATCGTTAGCCTTAATGTGGTCTGAAGTCGGTCTTTATACAAGCCGTGCCGTTGATTCGTCGACGTAACAGCAATTAGCGACTTGGTTTCGCATGCAGAAACCCCATGACGTCTTGGACTTCGCGCAAAACCGGGGCGGCCAAGGTCCGGGCCCGCTCGACGCCTTTCGACAGCACGGAATCAACGTGGCCTTTATCCGCCAAAAGACGGCGGTATTCATCCTGCATTGGCGCAAGATGCGCGACGGCAACGTCAGACAGCTGGTCTTTCAGGACCGAAAACTGCTGACCGGCAAAGGTCGCAACGGCTGCTTCCATGGAAACATCCGCCAAAGCGGCGTAAATACCCAATAAATTCCGTGCTTCAGGTCGGCTTTCCAAACCTTTGATGCTGTCCGGCAGAAAATCAGGGTCGGTTTTGGCCTTTTTGATTTTGCGCGCGATGGTGTCGGCGTCATCGGTCATGTTAATACGCGATAGGTCCGACGGTTCCGACTTTGACATTTTGCGGGTGCCATCTTTGAGGGACATGACACGCGTCGCGGTGCCAAGGATCAGCGGTTCTGGTAACGGAAACGTCTCAGTGCCGAAATCATTGTTGAACTTGGCCGCAATGTCGCGCGCCAGTTCCAAATGTTGTTTTTGGTCTTCTCCGACCGGCACGTGGGTGCCCTTATACAGCAAAATATCGGCGGCCATCAGGTTCGGATAGGCAAACAGGCCGACAGAAGCGGCTTCGCGGTCCTTGCCGGCCTTTTCCTTAAACTGCGTCATGCGCCCGAGCCAGCCCATGCGGGCGACACAATTCAACAGCCACGCCAACTCGGCATGACCGGAAACCTGGGATTGGTTAAAGATAATATGCTTTTCGGAATCGATGCCGGCGGCGAGCATCGCGGCGGCCACTTCACGCGTCGACGAGCGGAGCTTTGCGGGGTCTTGCCAAACGGTGACGGCGTGCAGATCAACAACGCAAAACAGACATTCGTAGGTATTTTGCAACGTCACCCAATTGCGGATCGCGCCGAGATAGTTTCCAAGGTGCAGATTGCCGGTCGGCTGGACGCCGGAAAAAACGCGCTCACTCATGAACTTCGTCCGTATTTGTTAAAAAGGCGGAACACCCCATCGGCGGCGGTTATCGCCCGAGACCCTTGGACGGTCAAGCGTTGGGCGTCTTGGGTGGGCGGCGCAGTGTCCGCCTGATCTCGGCCATCACAAAGACACCGAACAGGCGCGCCAAGATGAAATACAAGGCGAGACCGCCGCCGATCAGCGCGGTCAAGGCGGCCCACCTGATCAACCCATGCGCCTGAAGCCACGGCGCCAAAATGTCAGCGCCGCCCCACAGGGCTGCCCCCATCATCGCGCTCGCGGCAAGAATACCCGCACCCCGGCGCAACAGTCGGCTGTCCGGGCTGTAATGGCGGCGCCGAATCAAAACGCCAACCAACAACACAACATTTAGCCAGGCCGATATACTTGATGCCAACGCGATCCCGGCATGACCGAGGGGCTGCATCAAGATCAAGTTAAGCCCGATGTTCACCGCGATCGCCAAGGCCGCAATTTTAACCGGAGTCGCGGTGTCTTCGCGGGCAAAAAAGCCTGGCGTAAAAACACGGATGCCGACATACGCCGGCAATCCAATAGCATAAGCCACCAATGCTTGTGCCGTCGCAGCACTTGCATCGGCGCCGAATGCGCCCCGCTCAAACAGCGTTGCAACAATCGGCTGCGCGATCACCATCAATGCAAAAGCTGCGGGGACCGTCAGCAACATTGCGTATTCAGCGCCCCGATTTTGCGCGTTGTTGGCGTCTTCGGTACTGCCGGCCTCAAGCTGGCGCGAGATCATCGGCAACAATGCCGTCCCAACCGCAATGCCAACCACGCCGAGCGGCAGCTGCGTAACGCGGTCCGCATAATAAAGATACGACACAGCGCCATCGGAAATCGTTGTCGCCAAAATTGTGCCGATCAACAAATTGATCTGATACAAACTCGCGCCGAACATCACCGGCAGCGTGCGGCGACCGAGCGTACGCACCTTATCACTGAGGCGTGGCCGACGCAGACGAACCGGAAACCCTGCCTGACGACAATGCCATGTAAGCCAGATGAACTGCACGATTCCGGCGGCAAAAACGCCCCACGTTAGCGCGCGGCCGGACTGTTCATCATCACCGCCGAACGCCAACAAGGCGGTGATCAACGTAATGTTTAAAAGCACGGGCGCCGCCGCCGCCGCGCTGAATTTACCAAGCGCGTTCAACACACCGGATTGCAACGCCACCAAAGATATAAAGAACAGGTAGGGGAAGGCGATTCGGGAAAATTCCGTCGCAACTTCCATTTTACCCGGCACCGCCTCAAACCCCGGCGCCAGGAACGGCATCAAAATCGGCATCGCGATTTCGATAACAGCGACAAACAGACCTAAAATAATCGCCAGCACGGTGAACGCCTGTTCGGCGAATTTCATCGCCGCATCTCGACCTTCGGATTCCAAACTGCGCGAGAACAGCGGCACGAAAGCGGCGGCGAAGGCGCCCTCTGCAAACAAGCGGCGAAACAAATTTGGGAATCTGAACGCGACGAAAAACGCATCGGCCATGGTTCCGGCGCCCAAAAAGTTCGCCACCAGAATATCACGAGCAAAACCGAAAACCCGGCTCAGCATCGTCATTGAACCGATTGCAGATATAGCGCGGACAAGATTCATGCGCGTACCGTGGCCTGCGAATATGGCACGGCGATGGCATGAAAGGCGTCTAAAATATCCTGGACGGACGACGCAGTGCCGATCACTCAGCCGCCTCCGTTGCTTTATCGGTGATGGGTTTTGCAATCGCTGCCAACAGCATTGTGCGGACGGTTTCGATTTTGCCCGGCTGTTCCATCTTCAAACCGAAAATGTCCTTCACATAAAAGACGTCGACGACCCGTACGCCGTAGGTCGAAATGTGTGCGGACGCGATCTGCAAGCCGGCTTCGGTCAAAGCGTTGGTGACGTCATGCAAAAGGCCTAAGCGGTCGCGCCCGTTAACCTCGATCACCGTATAGGTGCTCGACGCTTTGTTATCGATCAACACCCTGGGTGGGACTTTGAACACGCTGGTACGCGACGGCATCGCATTGGCGCGCGCCTCCTTCAGTTCGCGCGACGGCGGGGCAACACCTGACAATGCGCGCTCAAGACGATTTTTGATGCGGGTCATGCGACCTGCTCCGGCAATCGCTTCGGCATGCGAGTCCTGAACCCAAAAAGTATCCAAGGCCATGCCGTTATTCAGCGTCACGATCTTCGCATCGACGATGTTCACGCCGCCAAGCGACAGCGCGCCGGCGACTTTCGCGAACAGGCCCGGATGGTCGGGGGTCAGCAACGTGACACCGGTGGCATCATGGTCTTCGTCGGCTTCAAGCTCGATAATCAGATTTTCGCCGTCCCGTTCGGCACGGCGCATCATTTCCGCATGGCGCACCAGCGTTGCCGTCGGGAAAGACAACCAATACAGATCGCGACCTAATTCCAAATGTGCCTCGATCTCAGCCTTTGTCCACTTTGGTTTTGCCGCTGCCAAAGCCTCAGCCAGGGCATGCTTCGCGGTGTCGGCACGCTTTGCGATACGATCACGCGGCATATCACCGGCCATCGCTTCGAGGGCACGCCAATAAAGGTCGCGCAACAAGCCTGCTTTCCAAGCGTTCCATACCGTCGGCCCGACGGCACGAATATCAGCGACGGTCAGCACCAACAACAGGCGCAATCGTTCCGGCGACTGCACAACGCTGACAAAATCGATCACGGTTTTCGGATCATCGATATCGCGCTTAAAAGCGGTGTTACTCATCAGCAAGTGATAACGCACCAACCATGAAATCGTTTCCGTTTCCCAGTCACTCATATTCATGCGCGGACCGAGTTTCATGGCAATGTCGGCGCCCAGTTCTGAATGGTCGCCGCCTCGCCCTTTGGCGATATCGTGAAGAAGCACGGCCAAATACAGTGCGCGCTTTGACTGCACCTCGCCGATGACGGAACACGCGACCGGATGGTCGTCACACAGCCGGCCGGTATCAATGCCGTGCAGCACGCCAATGGCGCGGATCGTGTGCTCATCAACCGTATAGACATGATACATGTCGTACTGCATTTGCGCGACGACACGGCCAAAATCAGGGACAAATTTGCCGAATACACCGGCTTCATTCATCCGCATCAGGGTTTTGTCTGGATCCGGACCCGTCAGAATATCGACAAAGATATCATTTGCTTCTGAATTCTTTTGCAGCGTCCGGTCGATCTTTTTGAGACTTTTTGTGACCTGACGCAGCGCGTTCGGATGAATGTCTAAATCATGCTTTTGCGCTTGGCGGAACAAGTCCAACAATTTGATGGGTGCGTCGTTAAAATCTGTGCCGTCCTCCAGCATGATACGATCACCGTCGACGGCGAAACCATCAATCTTCGGCCCGCCTTTACCAAACCGGGGCAAGCGGAAGCGCTGGCGTTTCTTTTTATGTTGCTCTTCAAGCGCGGCACAAATAATCCGCGTCAGGTCGCCGACGTCCTTCGCAATCAAGAAATAGTGCTTCATGAAGCGCTCAACGCCGCTTAGCCCGGCACGGTCGGTGTAACCCATGCGCTGACCGATTTCGGTTTGCACATTGAAGGTCAATCGCTCTTCAGGGCGATCGGCAAGATAATGTAAGTGGCAGCGGACGGTCCACAAAAACGCCTGCGCTTTAGCGAAGCGGCGGGCATCGTCACTTGTTAAAATGCCCTTTGACTTCAAATCATTGATGCTTTCCACGTCGTATAGATATTTGGCGATCCACATCAGCGTCTGCAGGTCGCGAAGGCCACCCTTGCCATCTTTGATATTGGGTTCGAGCACATAACGCGTGTCGCCCATGCGCGCGTGACGTGCGTCGCGCTCAGCTAATTTGGCCTCGACAAACGCGTGCCCCGTCGGCGCGACAACTTGGTCACGAAAATCTTTGCGAAAGGCATCAAACTGCTGACCATCACCCTCCAGCAGGCGGGCCTCCAGCAAGCTGGTGCGAATCGTGATATCGTCTTTTGACAAGCGGACCGCTTCGTCGATCGACCGTGTCGCATGGCCGACCTTAAGCCCTAAATCCCAGAGCGTATAAAGCATATATTCAACAACTTGCTCGGCGCGGGGCGTCAGCTTGTAGGGCAGCAGAAACATCAAATCGATATCGGAATGAGGCGCCAATTCGGCACGGCCATAGCCGCCCGTGGCCAACATCGACATTTTATCACCCTTGGTTTCAACGCCGATCGGATACGCATGCTCGGTCGCCACGTAATAAACCAGGCGCACCACTTGATCGATTAAATAGGCGCCGGCATGCACCGTCTGCGGTCCAGACTGTTCCTCGGCTTCAAAGCGTCGCTTGATTTCCAAACGGCCGGCTTCGAGGCCATCACGATAGATCGCAAAAATATCGCGTTGTGTATCCGCTGAGAAACCGGACCATCCGAGGATGTCGTCCAATTTCCCCAATACGGCTTTGCGGTCGATGATTCCGCGGGGGGTGGTAATGCGCTCCATGGTCGCCCTTATATAGGTTTTCCGGCAGGATCACCAAAGACAATCCCAAGATCACACGGCAGTTGTGCCCTCGGCATCGCAAACGAAAATATTACGATATCGAGATAAGATGCTCTTTCCGCCTTATTCTTCATCTAAAGATAGTCCTTTAAGCTTATATAATACTTCCAATGCCTGAAGTGGGGTTAAGGAGTCTGGGTTGATCTCATTCACTGCAAGCTCTAGGGGGCCAGGCCCTTTTGGCGCCAAACGGCGCGTTTGCGTCGCGGTGAATAACGGCAGATCGTCGGTTAACGCCGTCTTTGAGCCTTTATCCGCTTTTTCCAACCGCAATAACAAAGCCTCGGCACGGGCGACAACGTTGGCTGGCAGACCCGCGAGCTGGCCGACGTGAATACCATAAGATCGATCGGCAACACCTGGCGCAACCTCATGCAGGAATACGACATCATTCTGCCATTCCTTAACCCGCATCGTATAGCAGGTCAGCGCTGAGAGCCGTTCGGCCAGTTGTGTCAGCTCGTGATAATGGGTCGCGAATAAGCCGCGACAGCCGTTGACCTCGTGCAGATGCTCGACCACCGCCCAGGCAATGGACAAGCCGTCATAGGTCGCCGTACCGCGCCCGATTTCGTCCAAAATGACCAGCGCCCGGGGCCCGGCGCGATTCAGGATGGCAGCCGTTTCAACCATTTCGACCATGAACGTGGAGCGCCCACGCGCCAAGTCATCAGCCGCACCGACCCGCGAAAACAGACGATCCACAAAACCGATGTGCGCACGCGCTGCCGGCACATAGAGCCCGGCCTGCGCCATCACGGCGATCAACGCGTTCTGACGCAAAAACGTACTTTTACCCGCCATATTTGGCCCGGTCAGGAGCCATAGCCGCGCTCCTTGTTCGGACGCGTCCCCCGGCTCTAACCGGCAATTATTGGCAACAAAAGCGCCATCCCCGGCACGGGCCAGCGCCATTTCCACGACGGGATGCCGTCCAAGCTCAATCGAAAATGCTTCTGTGTCATCTACGAGGGGACGAACACAATTTCGATCAACCGCAAGTTCCGCCGACGCTGCCGCCACATCCAGCTGCGCAAGCGCCTTTGCGGTGGCGTCAATTTGCTCAGCGGCGTCAGCAACTTGTTGCGATAGCGTATTAAATATCTCCGTTTCCAGCGCCAAAGCCCGGTCGCCGGCGCGAGAGATTTCAGCCTCAAGGTCACTCAGTTCGACCGTTGAATAGCGCACCGCATTGGCCATCGTTTGGCGATGAATGAACGGGCTATCGCCGCCGGTGGGAATGGCGTCGGCCTGTTTTGCCGTCACTTCCACAAAAAAGCCCAGTACGTTATTGTGCCGCACCTTGAGCGCCCGAATGCCGGTTTGATCGGCGTATTTTTTCTGCAAGGCGGCGATCAGGCGCCGACTTTCGTCGCGAAGCGCGGTGAGCTCATCTAAGCGTGCGAGATAACCCTTCGCAATAAAACCGCCGTCGGCGACAGCGGGCGGTGGTTCGGCGACCAACGCCCGGCTGAGTTCATCAATTAAGGCGTCATGGCCGCCCAGCCGCTGCATGATATCCGGCATATCTGCCGCCACAGCCAGTCCGGAAAGGTTGCGCAGGGCTTGCTGGATCGCGGCGGCCCCGATCAGGCCGGCACGGATCGACCCCATGTCCCGGGGCCCCCCGCGACCGATGCTGAGGCGGCTGAGTGCGCGCGCAATTTCCGGCACCCCCTTCAACTGGGCACGCAACGTTCCCCGTGCGCGGCCATCCAGTAGAAAAGCCTCCGCCAGATCGAGCCGTCGATTTATCGCATCCGGATCGGTCAGCGGCGCAGCCAAGCGGGCTGCCAGCAGTCGCGCGCCACCGCCGGTCACCGTGCGGTCAACCGCGTCGAGCAGGCTTCCTTGGCGCTCGCCGGACATGGTAACGGAAAGTTCGAGATTGCGGCGCGTTGCCGAATCGATTTCCATCACCGCGCCTTCGAGCAATGGCGTCGGCGGCTGCAGGCGCGGTAGCTTTCCTTTTTGCGTAAGCTCGACGTAGTCCACCAACGCACCGGCCGCCGCAAGTTCTGCCCGCGAAAACGCGCCGAACGCGTCCAAGGTTTTCACGCCGAACAACGTTTCCAATCGTCTGCGCCCGTTTTCACTGTCGAATCGACCGCCGGGCAACGGCGTTAGGCGGTCTTCGACATCGAACCACACGCTTGCCATTTCCGGATTGGAAATCAACGTATCTGGTGCCACCACTTCGCCCGGATCGATACGCGCCAAGACGGCACCCATGTCACCATCCGCCACCGCCTGAGTACGGAAATCACCGGTTGAGATATCCAACCATGCAATGGCGAGCGCACCCTGTGCACGTGCCAGAGCTGCCAAATAGTTGTGACGGCGGGACTCCAGCAACGTGTCTTCGGTAATCGTGCCGGGTGTGACAATCCGCATGACTTCACGACGAACCACAGACTTAGCGCCACGTTTTTTGGCCTCAGCCGGATCTTCCGTTTGTTCACAGATGGCGACCCGGAAGCCTTTGCGTATCAGGCGGTTCAAATACGCCTCATGACTGTGCACCGGGACCCCACACATCGGAATGTCGTTCCCGTCATGCTTGCCGCGCTTGGTCAGTGCAATATCCAAAGCCGCCGACGCTTTGACCGCGTCATCAAAGAACAGTTCATAGAAATCGCCCATGCGATAAAAAAGCATGTCGTCGCGATGCGCCTGTTTGATGCCCAAATACTGGGCCATCATCGGCGTCATCGCGCTGGTATCGAGGCTCGTCTCGGCACGCTCAGCATCGGCTTGGGAGGTGAGGTCGTCCATGAAGGCCTAAGCAAAAACAGGAACACGTTGGCGAGACTTTATCACATTAGACCCCGCACGGGCACGCACGCCGTTGCACTTTTTGTGGCGACAGGCAAAATAGGCTAACACGGCGCGTTACGCGTATTTGAATCACACGATAATGAGAACATAAGCGCGTTCAGCGCACATCCTGGGAGGACACTATGGACGAGCGTGCCAAAGAAATGCTCTATCGCGAAGCCTTACGCATGCACGCACAAGGCAAGCCGGGCAAAATTGAAATCCATGCCACCAAGCCGCTGACGACCCAACGCGACCTCACGCTTGCATACTCCCCCGGTGTCGCCGGCCCTTGCCTTGCGATCCATGAGGACCCGTCGACGGTGTATGACTACACAGCGCGCGGCAATATGGTTGCAGTTA
>JAFMCK010000001.1 GCA_017857825.1 Rhodospirillales bacterium | reverse complement strand
GGACCCGGCACAACACCCTAGATACACGGCCCGACAAAATCAGCTCGCGGGCTTTGCCCGGATACAAATCAGCCGAGAACGTGGCTGGCGACGGATCATCTCCGATCTCGGCTGAAGACGCATCAATCAAGGTACGCAGCGTCGCCGGGCGTGCTGTGATCACGCGGCCTCGACGGCGGTCTTCAGCTAGAACCACACCATACACCTGCCCGTTGGGTGCGAATGCCGGGCCGCCCGACAACCCGCCTAGCGAACCGTCGCGATTCGGGATACGGCTCCGCTCGGCCCATACATCGGCGCGCTCGCGCGTTTGATAACGACCGCGCTCACGCAAAATAGTGGAGCCGAGCTTGCTGCCATGCACCGCCCCCGGCTTGCCGACGGGAAAGCCGACCATATAAATGTCATCGCTTTGTTCTGTGGTCAGCGAGATCGGCGTCGGCGCACGGGAACTGCGCAGCAACGACAGATCGGCACTCACATGATGGCGGATATCGGTGACCTTGATTGCGCGTTTCGGCGCGACCTGAAGGCCGACATCATCACAACCGTCGACCACATGGCGCGCCGTCAACCAGACGCCCGGACCAATCGCAAACGCCGTTCCTGTGCCGGAGCGGCGCGTTTTTGGAATATCGACGACAGAATTCTGATTGGTGCCGAGCCAACCCGGCTGACGCGGCTGCTGCGCCGGTGTCTCTGACAGCCACGCGCGAGTTTCGGCCTCCCACAGCGTACCGTTGGGCGCGGCCTGATAGCGTTCAGGCGCTGGGCGCCGGGGACCGTCTTGCCTGGGATTGGGCGCGTCTTCGCTGCGCAACAGTTGGCCAACAACGGCGACGATCACCATCACGATAACGGCAAGAATATCGCGTGCGCGCATTAGTACAGCTCAGCCAGAAACGGCGGCGGCATTGATCGCAGCAGCAGCGAGCTTAATCGAGATCAGCAAAATCGCCGCCCCCATCTCGCCGGCTTCGATACGCGCGGGAAGTCCCTGCATTACTATATCTGCAATGCGGTACGCGATGATTTGCAGGACCAGCGTAACCGGCCCCCAGATCAGTATTTCATAAACACTGACGCTGGCCGCCATTGCGAATGCCAATGGCACAGCAAGTCCAAGAATTGCGCCACCCAACGAAACGGCGGCTGCGGTGTTACCGCTCCGGATCAACGTCAACTCATCCCACGGCGTCATCCAGATATAGATGAAAACACCCACGACCAGGATTACCAACGTAACGCTTGAATGGAGAAGCAATATTGGAAAACCGGCGAGAAAACTATCGAGCACGGCTTGCATAGGTTACCTCGTCATCTAGGAAGAAAAGAATTGTTTTTTAAGCTTGGTCAGCGTCAATCACGCCCCGACGAATCGCTCGCGTCCGGGTGAATTGGTCAAACATCTTATCCCCATCACCGCGACGAATCGCACGCTTGAGCTCAGTAAGGTCCTCGTCAAAGCGGCTGAGAACTTCCAACACTGCGTCACGGTTCTCCAGAAAAATATCCCGCCACATGGTCGGGTCGGAGGCGGCAATCCGGGTGAAGTCGCGAAAACCGGAGGCGGAAAACTTGATCACCTCTTGCTTTAAATCTTCGCCCAGATCATCCGCGGTGCCGACGATGGTGTAGGCGATCAAGTGAGGCAGATGCGACGTGATCGCCAAAACTTGATCATGATGATGCGGATCCATCATCTCGATCTTAGCGCCGGCTTGGCGCCAGAGCGCGGCGACCCGCTCGACCGCTTCGGGATCCGTGTCGGCTGCCGGCGTTAAGATCGTCCAACGATTCTCGAACAATTCCGGAAAACCCGCATCGGGACCTGAATGCTCGGTCCCGGCAATTGGATGGCCGGGAACGAAATGCACATAATCCGGCAACGCGGCGCCCAAACTCTTGAACGTCGGCGCTTTGACCGAGCCGACATCGGTAACGATAGCCCCCGACATCAAGGCCGGGGCAATAGCGGTGGCAATTTCTTTATATGTGCTCATCGGCGTGCAGATGATCACCAAATCGGCATCTTTGACGGCGTCCGCCGCAGACAAGGTAGTGCGATCACATAGGCCGAGTTCCATTGCCCGATCAATGGTTTCTTGGCGTCTGGATGCCACCACGATCTCACTGGCCAAGCCGTCACGACGCATCACCCGCGCCAATGACGAGCCGATCAAGCCGATCCCGATAAACGCTACGCGTGCGAACATCGGTCGCGTGCTCATGACGCCTGATCCGACGAATTCCGACCTAAGAATTGAGCCAAAGCGTCAACAAGCGCCCGCATTTCATCGGCAAGACCGATCGATATCCGCAGACAATCTGGCAAACCATAGCCCGCCATGCGACGAACCACGATTCCTTTCGATTTCAAAAAGGCGTCTGCCGCTTCAGCGCCCCGAACCGGATCGCTGCCAAAGCAGACCAGCAAAAAGTTACCGATACTTGGCGTTACATCGAGCCCCAGCTTGCTAAGCTCAGCGGCCGTCCACGCGCGCCATTCGGTATTGTGATCACGGCTCATGGTCTCAAACGCGACATCTTGCATCGCCGCGATACCCGCCTGCATGGCCGGTGCCGACACGTTAAACGGGCCACGTACCCGGTTCAGCACATCGACCACATTGTCCGGCGCATAACACCATCCCAAGCGCACCGCGCCCAACCCATATATCTTTGAAAACGTTCGCGTCATCACGGTGTTCTCACCGGCATCGACCAACTCAATCCCCGCCGAATAATCTTCAGCTGTAACGTATTCAGCATACGCCGCATCAAGCACCAATAAGATATCGGCACGCAGTCCATCACGGAGCCGCTTCACCTCGCTTGCCGGCAAGTACGTGCCGGTCGGGTTATTCGGGTTTGCCAAAAAGACGATCCGCGTGCGCTCTGTCACCGCCGCCAACAAGGCATCGACATTTGCGGTCTTGTTGGTTTCGGGCGCGGTCACGGGAACGGCACCGGCGGCGCGGGCCGAAATCGGATACATCAAAAACCCATGCTCGGAATACAAAACCTCAGACCCAGGGCCGCTATAAGCCTTGCACAGCAAGGCAATTAGTTCGTCAGAGCCCGCGCCGCAGACGATGCGTGCCGGGTCCAAACCAAAGCGTGCACCAATCGCTGTACGTAGTTCAACGGCGCCACCGTCCGGATAGCGATGTAGGGTCTCAGCCTCAAGCGCGTGCGCCTTTGACGACATCGGGCTCGGGCCGAACGGCCCTTCGTTCGACGACAACTTAATGACGCGTTCGACACCCGGAATTTTCGACTCGCCGCCCACGTACGCCGCGATCTCCATCACACTCGCGTTCGGCTCAGGTCTTTTTGAAGACAAGCTCATACGCCGTCGCCATCACCGGAAACATCGCGCAACCCCAACGGCGTACCATAGCCGCCCAAGTGTATGATCCGCTGCGCGGCATCGCCGATGCTATCGATAAAGCGTGGAAACTGCCGACCGCTCGGATCGACGAAGCCAAACGCTTCTACCAAGTACAGCCACCCCGGCGGGCGGTTCGGATCATGCCACGCCTGCACGAACGCCGCTGAGACGCCGGCAGAATTCAATGCGTCTTCGATCTTGCGCGTGCTGATTTGAATTTCAGTTTCAATCGCCAAAAATGAGCGATCGCGCCCGGTTTCTTCCTGCGGCACCGGACAGATCACCGCTGCTTCCAAGCCGCTACCACGAATATTGGCGCCTGGAATAAACGGCAGCCGTGCAATCACCTTCGGGGTGTCTTCACCCTCAGAGACCATGTATCGCCACCAAGGGTCCGGGTCATCATGGCTCGGCCACGGCACGATCCCAACGGCGGCATCTTGACGACGCACCGCATCGACCACGGCACGGCCGGAGTGATGACGCGTCATTTTCGTAAAAGTGCCGTACTGATCGCGCGCCAGATCCCAATAGCCGGGCTCGTCGGCGCGGTCGATCACTGCAGCGGAAAAAGGCCCTTCAAAACTGAGCGTGGCCACAATGATCTCGCGCCATATGCGGCACAACTCACGCTTGGGGAAATTGCCATGATGGCGTGCGGTTAGGCGATACATCATCTCCGCTTCGCGTGCCGGACGGATTTTCACCGGCTCACCTTCTTTGATCTCACGCACCTTTTCGACGATCTCGGTCCGCTGAATCAGCAGGTCCTGAATCTGGTCGTCAATGCCGTCGATCTCGGCGCGTACCGCTTGCAGTGCTTTTTTCTTGTCCGTCATGGTCCGGCTTTCAGCCCAAAAACTTTATTCAGATTAGGTTCACCAAGGCGGCTAGTGATACTGCCAGCGCCTTGGAAAATCAAAAGAAAGCGTCAAAAAGTTTACCCGCCAGATGACTGCCCCATAGCCGTCGCGAGCAACTCTCGGAAAAACGCTAATATTTTGTCTAACATTTTTAGCTCACGGTCACGGCGCTCGGCGTCGGCGGCAATCGCTGCTTTCTCTGCCGCTTCACGTTCCGCGGTTATTTGATCATAGGACTTCTTGGGAACTGCCGCTGCATCCGATGTGGTCGTGCAGATCAAATTTTCGCCCTCAAGCTTACATACCGCGATCTCGCCGGTTTCTGTATTTAACCGCCAAACCCGGTCTTCCGTCGCCTTGGTGATCTGATATTTACCGCTGCCGTCTGCATGTACCGACAAGGCCGCAACAAGGAACACAACGAGGAACACAACGAGGGTGAGTAAAAAACTGCGCATCGGTCAGGTCCTTTTTGTCGATCTTAGCGCTATTTTGTCGGGTGGTGTCCGAAAGTCTATGCCGCATACGGCGTCGGGTCATCCATACCGGCATCGCGAAAGCCTTTGCGGCGCAAATGGCACGCATCACAACTGCCGCAGTGCCGCCCATCCGGGGTTGGATCGTAGCAGCTTAAGGTCTCGGCGTAATCAACCCCTAACGCGGTCCCAGCTTTGATGATCTGCGCTTTGGTCATGTCGATCAACGGTGTGTGCAAGGTAAACGGACGTGCGCCTTCAACACCGGCTTTGGTGGCGAGATTCATGACATCTTCGAAAGCGCGCACAAATTCCGGTCGGCAATCGGGATAACCGGAATAATCCAGCGCATTCACGCCGATAAACACGTCATACGATTGCGTCGTCTCGGCCAACGCCAAGGCAAACGACAAAAACACGGTGTTGCGGGCAGGCACATAGGTGATCGGAATGCCTTCACCGATTTCCGCATCCGAGCGGTGTTTTGGGACATCGATATCCGCCGTCAGCGCAGAGCCGCCAAACGCGCGCAGATCGATGTCGGCGACCACATGACGCACGACTTCAGCTTTCGCGGCGAGCTTAGCGGCGGTCTCGATCTCAGCAGCGTGTCGCTGGCCGTAGCGAAACGTCAGCGTCACCGGCGTAAAGCCGTCCGCCTTGGCCATCGCGAGGACGGTGGCGGAATCCAGACCGCCGCTCAATAACACCACGGCTGGTTTAACGTCTGACATGATATACTCTCCGAGTCGCGGGCCGGTTATGGCCAGACTTAGTTGATCGGCGCGCTGATTAGCACAAAGGTACAGGAATGACGAGGTCCGAGCCCAACCAAAATGACGAGCAGCAGATTAAGGATGCGATCCGCACCGAGGCTCTGAGGCTCGGCTTTTCGGCGGTCGGCTTTGCAGACGCCCACGCTGACCCCAAAGATAAAGCTGCGCTCGCCCGGTTTTTAAAGGCCGGCTATCACGCCAGCATGGACTGGATGGACCGAGATGACGATCGACGCGGCGACCCGCAAGCTTTGATGGCGCATGCAAAGTCGATCATCGTATTGGGGGTCAACTATGGACCCGGCGAAGACCCGCTGGCGGTGCTTGCGCAATCTGACCGAGGCGCAATCAGCGTTTATGCGCGAGGCCGGGATTATCACGACGTCATCAAAAAACGGCTTAAACAGTTGGGGCGCTGGCTCGTTGAAAGCTATGGCGCCGACATCAAGGTCTTTGTCGACACCGCGCCGGTCATGGAAAAGCCACTGGCGGCGCGCGCCGGTATCGGCTGGGTCGGCAAGCATACGAATTTGGTCAGCCGCGATTTCGGCTCGTGGCTATTTCTGGGCGAAGTGTTTACCGACTTAGCTCTGCCACCCGATGCACCCGAAGTTGATCATTGTGGGTCGTGCGACCGCTGCATGCGTGCGTGCCCGACAGACGCGTTTCCGAATGCCTATGAAATGGATGCCGGACGGTGCATCTCGTACCTGACAATTGAGCACGCAGACGATATTGCAGACGACCTGATGGATGCCATGGGCACGCATATATATGGCTGCGACGATTGTTTAGCGGCCTGCCCGTGGACGAAGTTTTCCGAGCCTACGTCCGAGCCAAAGTTGATGGCTCGCATCGAATTGACCCGGCCCCGTCTTGCCGATTTGGCCGCATTGGATGATGCTGCGTTTCGCACACTATTTTCCGGCTCACCGATCAAACGCACCGGGCGCGACCGTTTTGTTCGTAACGTTTTGATCGCCATCGGCAACGCCAAAGATGCATCACAGCGCCCACAGGTTGATGCCTTAACGGCAGACCCGAGCCCAATGGTCGCCCGCGCCGCGGCCCGCGCTTTGCACAAAATAGACCACCCTTGACCAGGTCGAGCCGACGGCACACCCTTTACGGATGAAAAGATTTATCGCCACATTGACGCTTCTGATCGCATTCCCGATATCGGTTGCTGCGCAAGGCGTGTATCCGAACATCAGCCCCAAAGAAATTCCGCGCGCGCCGCTTCTGAAAGCAGATCAAACGCTCGCGCCGGGTGACGTATTTCGTGATTGCCCAGAATGCCCGGATATGGTGGTCGTACCACCCGGCCTTTATGTCATGGGGACCAAAGGCGTGAAATCGGAAGAGCCGGTCCGCATCATACGCTTCAAAAAACCGTTCGCCCTTTCGCGCTTCGAAATCCTGCATTCAGAATGGCAATCGTGCGTCGATGCATCGGTCTGTCGCCATCAACCGGACGATCATGATTGGGGTAAAAATCGCATGCCGGTGATCAATGTGGACCATGCCATGGTGCACAATTTCACAACTTGGCTGATAGGCCGAACCGGCAAAAATTATCGCCTTCCGAGCGAGGCGGAATGGGAGTACGCCGCCCGCGCAGGATCAAAATCTAATTATTGGTTCGGCGATGACGTCGGCGACAATCAAGTGAATTGCCGTGAATGCGGCGCGCCGTGGTCCGGCATCGGCAACGCACCGGTCGGCAGTTTCCCGCCCAACCCGTGGGGCCTGTATGACATGCACGGCAACGCCTTTGAATGGGTCGAAGACTGCTGGCACCCAAATTACGAAGGCGCACCCAAAGACGCATCACCTTGGGTCGAAGACGGCTGCAAGTACCGCGTCATCCGCGGCGGATCTTGGTATTATTATTCACGCATGTCACGGTCTGCGAACCGGCAAAAAAACCCGGGCCAAGTGAAAAGCTATTGGCTCAGCTTCCGCGTTGTGCGCGAGCTACCTTAAAGCGGCACCATCAAAAAATTAATCGTCGCTGCCCGACAGGCGATCCAGCTTTTTTTGCATATCCAGCATTTGCTGACGCAGATCGTCGATGTCTTTGCCACCGTCTTCGGCTTTAGGCACCGCGTCGGTTGATGCACTGGGCATACCCGGCATACCTGCTGCGCCGGGCCACGTGGCTTTGCCGCCTTGACCGTCTTCACCATAAAACGGCGTAAACATCTTCATGGCGTTCTCGAAAATCGCCATATTCTTTTTGGAAATTTCTTCCATCGGGCTGAACGGATTCAGACCACCGAAAGCGCCGTCAAGATAATCGCGCATCTGTTCTTGGTTGCGCGCGAACGACGACATCGAATGCTCAAGATAATTCGGCACCACAGCCTGCAGGCTGTCGCCATAAAAGCTGATCAGATGACGCAGGAAGCTGATCGGCAGTAGGTTCTGCCCCTTGGATTCCTCTTCGACGATGATGTGGGTCAAAACGCTGCGCGTGATGTCTTCACCGGTTTTGGCGTCAAAAACGGCGAACTCTTTGCCGTCTTTAACCATCTGCGCGAGGTTATCGAGCGTCACGTAACTCGACGTCTCTGTATCGTATAGGCGTCGGTTTGCATATTTTTTGATCGTGATCGGTGCCTGGGCCCCATCGGAACCGGCGGCATCCTGTGGCTTTTTCGCCATGGTTTGGCTCCCTCAATTTATTGGGCAACGTACTCTTTGCAGTATTGCACTGCAATACAAAATACATACTATCGGTGCGGGTGCAGCATAAACGCAGCATTGTTCGACGATTAGTGGGGCTATTAAATTTAATATTACACAATAACAATGAGGTTTATTTGCCAGTGACCCGGCACTCGCTATAGTCGACGAAATGACGGCGCTAGGTCCTGCGAATTAATCTATGTCGGGGGTTACACATGAGCGATGACGAGAAGAAAATCGATGCGGAGGACATCCAAAAACTAGCCCGTGAATACGTCGATTTGTGGGAACAGCAGATTAAGGCACTTGCCGGTGACGCCGACCTCGCTAAAACCATGGCGCAAACCACAGAATTGATGAATATGGGTGCGGCAAATATGGCCGCAATGATGCAGGCAGCAGGCACCAAGGCAACGGAGACATCTGAAACCCATGGACCCGAACACGGCGCCCCGCCCACTGATTCTGCATCTGGCAATTCAGAACATGACGCTGGCAAGCTCGCTGCTCGCGTTGCCAAGCTTGAAAAACGGCTCGATCGCCTGGAAAGCTTCATTGAGCCAACAGGCAAAATCCCTTCGCACAAGACTTAGCGGTATCGACGACGACGCATTTAAAGCCGCCGTGACTGCTGAGGCTGCAAACCGCGTTGCACAATTTGGCGCCGGCGTTGCACAATTTCGCACCGCCGAGCGATCTGACGCACACCCGCCTTTGCCGACAATATGGCAAGACGGCAGCACCCGCGTATTACATGCAGCACCAAAAAAGACGTCTTCCAAATCCCCGCCGGTCATCTTGATCCCATCGCTCATCAACCGCGCATCAATCCTAGATTTAAGCCCAAACCGGAGCCTGACACGGCACCTGCAAAGCCAAAACATCGACACGTATCTGGTGGATTGGGATGCGCCCAGTGAGGTGGAGCAATCCTTCTCGCTGGACGATTACATCGCGCGATTGGCCGAAATCCGGGACCATGTGACCGAACAAGCCGGCGCCCGCCCCGCATTGATCGGCTATTGTATGGGTGGTTTGTTGGCGCTGGCCTGCGCCATCCAAGCGCCCGAAAAGGTTGCTGCGTTTGCGGCATTGGCCACCCCTTGGGACTTCGACGCCGTGCCTGAAGCGCCGCAGCGATTGCTGGCTGCATCCATGCCGGCACTAGAGCGGGTCATCGAAACCACCGGCGAGCTGCCGGTCGATGTATTGCAAGCCATGTTTGCAGGCCTAGACCCAGGCGCGACGGTGCGAAAATTCCGCGAGTTCGCTGAATTGGACCCCCAAAGTGCCAAGGCACGCGCGTTTGTTGCGCTTGAAGATTGGCTCAATGACGGTGTGCCGCTGGCCGGAAAGGTCGCGCGCACTTGCCTGCGCGACTGGTACATCGACAATACGACAGCCAAGGGTGTTTGGCGTATTGGCAAACATCTGATCACGCCAAAAGCGCTGAACATCCCAAGCTTGGCTGTGATCCCATCCGGTGATGTCATCGTGCCGCCGGCGTCAGCACAGGCTTTGGCAGACGCCCTGCCCAACTGCAAAACCATCATCGCCAAGGCCGGGCATATCGGCATGGTTGCGGGCTCCGGTGCCAAACGCGCCTTATATACCCCGCTCACAATGTGGCTCAGCAACGGTCTGTGCACGTGACTCCGGTTGAAAAAGACCGGCAATTGGCATAAGTCATGGGAGAGTATTTGAGTTTGGTTAACGGGGCACCAAACCAGCAGACGGCAACGTCCGCGCTGCTGCTCCCATTCGTTAGAAAATATTTTACCCAGAGGAGAGAGACATATGACTGAAGTTGTAATTACAGGTGCTGCACGGACCCCGGTCGGGGCCTTCTTAGGCGGCCTCAGCTCGGTATCCGCATCGTATCTTGGCGAAGTTGCCATCAAAGCCGCACTTGAGCGTGCAGGCGTCAGTCCGGAAGACGTATCCGAAGTAATCATGGGCCAGATTTTGGCAGCAGGCGGCGGTCAGAACCCGGCACGCCAGGCCGCCATGGGCGCGGGCATTCCAGCCGAAAAAACCGCATACGGCATCAACCAGCTGTGCGGCTCGGGTCTACGGACAGTGGCACTCGGCTACCAAGCCATCAAAATGGGTGACAGCGACGTCGTCGTCGCCGGTGGTCTGGAAAGCATGAGCCAATCACCGCACGTCATGCATCTGCGCAACGGCGTCAAAATGGGCAGCGGCGAGCTGGTCGACAGCATGATCAAAGACGGCCTTTGGGATGCTTTCAACGGCTATCACATGGGCAACACCGCCGAAAACGTGGCACGCCAGTGGCAACTGACCCGTGACGAGCAGGACACGTTCGCCTTGGGCTCGCAGCAAAAAGCCGAAGCTGCACAAAAAGCCGGTAAGTTCGCCGACGAAATCGTGCCGGTGACCATCAAGGGCCGCAAGGGCGATACCGTCATCGACACCGATGAGCATCCGAAGCACGGCACCACAATGGAAAGTCTGTCAAAACTGCGCGCAGCCTTTGACAAAGAAGGCACGGTCACGGCCGGCAACGCATCCGGCATCAACGATGGTGCTGCCGCCGTCGTACTGATGAGTGCCGACAACGCCGAGAAGCGCGGCGCACCTGTTTTGGCCCGCATTAAGTCTTGGGCAACCGCAGGTGTCGATCCGGCCATCATGGGCACCGGCCCGATTCCAGCCAGCCGCATGGCGCTAGAAAAGGCCGGCTGGTCCGTCAATGACCTCGACCTGATCGAAGCCAACGAAGCGTTTGCCGCACAAGCCTGTGCGGTCAACAAAGACATGGGCTGGGATACCGACAAAGTGAACGTAAATGGCGGGGCCATCGCGCTCGGCCATCCGATCGGCGCATCTGGTGCGCGGGTTTTGGTGACACTTTTGCACGAAATGCAAAAACGTGACGCTAAAAAAGGCCTGACGACCCTTTGCATCGGTGGCGGTATGGGCATCGCCATGTGCGTCGAACGCGACTAAGATAAAATTATACGACTTGCAGTCGGGGGCGGCGTTCGCCGCTCCCGGTAGCAAAGAAATAAAAAAACGTATAAAATAAAAGCGATAATGACCGTCAAATGACGGCATCAATGGGAGGTCACAAAATGGCAAAAGTGGCATTGGTCACCGGCGGCACGCGCGGGATCGGGCATGCGATTTCCGAAGGACTTAAGAACGCAGGATATACGGTTGTCGCAAACTATGCGAGCAACGACGAGGCTGCGAACACATTCAAATCCGAAACCGGTATCGAGGTCGCCAAATTTGACGTTGGTGATTTCGACGCAGTGCAAGCAGCCGTCAAAGACATCGAAGCGGCACACGGCCCGATTGACGTGCTCGTCAACAATGCCGGCATCACCCGTGATAAGCCGCTGCACAAAATGGACAAAGCGCATTGGGACGCGGTCATCCGTACCGACCTGGACAGTATCTTCAATCTGTCGCGTGCCGTCATTGAGGGCATGCGCGAGCGAAAGTTCGGTCGCATCATTTCGATCAGCTCGATCAACGGGCAAAAAGGCCAATTTGGCCAGACCAACTATTCAGCCGCCAAAGCCGGCCTGATCGGCTTCACCAAGGCATTGGCCGCCGAGACCGCATCCAAAGGCATAACCGTCAATGCTGTGGCACCGGGCTACATCGCCACCGAGATGGTAATGGCTGTCCCCGAAGACGTCCTGAAAAACGTCATCCTGCCGCAGATTCCGGTCGGCCGTTTAGGCGAAGGGGACGAAATCGCGCGCTGCGTCACTTTCTTGGCTTCCGACGATGCCGGCTTCATCACCGGGTCGACTCTGACCGCAAACGGCGGCCAGTATATGGTCTAATCGCGTGGACTGGGTGACCAGCGTGCGCAACGCAATCATCAGGGCGGCACTTTTAGGTGCCGCCCTTTTTGCGTCATGTGAGCCGACAATTGCAGGCGGGCGATATTGGACGATGCCAATGCCCGGCATTCGCGCCATCGAAACGCTGCCCGACGGCGCGCCTGTCGTGGTCGATGGGATCGGCGGCAGACATCGGGTCCGCATGCACGCGGATGAAATCGTGCTGCAACCCGCAGGCCCAGCGATCGACCTGAGCGCACCGCCGCAAGCTCTGCCCGATGCCCCGATGATACCCGGCGCACATGGCCTTTGGGCATGGTTGGATCAACCGACGACGCGCTATCAGCACGGTGTGCTGGGCGATGCCATTGAAGCTGGTGGTCTTAGCGTCGGTTATCCGGATGGATCACGCAAATCGCTGACGCTGCCAAAAGATCGCGTTTTCGAAGACCGAGCGCCGCGCTTCGTCGATATAAATGGCGATGGACGCGACGAAATTTTAACCATCACCGCCTACTTGGATCGTGGGGCCGCGCTGACCTTGGTCGATCCGGGCAACCCCGATGGTGCAGTTCCCCAGGTGATCGCTGAAGCTGCCCCGATTGGCACGCCGAACCGTTGGCTCAATCCTGTCGGCGCCGGCGACATAGACGGTGATGGACGCATCGAAGTCCTTGCGGTCATCACACCGCACATCGGCGGCACGCTTACGGCCTATGAATGGCAGGGGGACACCCTGGTAGTGGATTATGAACTCAACGGGTTCTCCAATCATACCATTGGATCGCGCGAACTCGGGCTGTCTGGGTTGGCCGATTTAGATAGACCGACAGACGGGATTGATGAGGTCATCGTCCCTGACGCCGAGCGACGTGCCATGACCATCGTGCGATTTACCAATACCCCTCGCATTGTCAGCAAAATAGATCTTTCAGGCCGGGTCGTTCATCGGCTGGTGATCTATGACCTGGACGGTGATCAATCGCCCGAGCTGATCTTCGGCTTAGACGATGGATCACTGGTGGTTTGGATGCCCAACCTGTAATCTGCGCAAGCAGTTTCATCTCCACATCGCTACTCTACGGAAAAACCATGTCCGATCACGATCCGGCGAAGCGCTTGAAAGCCACCTTGATCGGCAGCACTGCGGTGCTGATGTGGGGCACGTTGGCGTTGTTTACGACGCTCACCGGCACCATTCCACCTTTTCAGTTGGCCGCCATGTCCTTCGGCATCGCATCCGCGTTTGTGGGCCTTAAGTGGCTCGTGCGCAGCGAAGACGTCGCCAAGCATTTACGCCAGCCCGTCGGTGCTTGGCTGCTCGGCACGCTTGGGCTGTTCGGCTATCACTTCTTTTATTTCATGGCGCTTCGCAATGCGCCCCCGGTCGAGGCTGGCTTAATCGCCTATATGTGGCCGTTGCTGATCGTCGTCGGTTCGGCGTTGCTGCCAGGTGAGCGACTGCGTTGGTGGCATGTTGTGGGGGCACTGGCCGGACTCGCTGGCGCGATGCTTTTGATCACCGGCGGCAACGGGGTTTCCGGTTTTAAATCTGAATTCACGTTCGGCTATATCATGGCCGGCGTTTGCGCGCTGACCTGGTCAACGTATTCCGTCTTGAATCGCCGCTTCGGCGGCGTGCCGACCGATACTGTCGGCGGCTTTTGCGCCGCCACCGCCGTACTGGCGACCATATGTCATCTTGCATTTGAGATCACGATTTGGCCAGCGAATGGTTTGGAATGGCTGGGCGTTATCGGCCTGGGCATGGGCCCCGTCGGCGCTGCGTTCTTTACCTGGGACTACGGCACCAAGCATGGCGACATCCAGGTGCTGGGCGCGCTGGCATACGGTGCGCCGCTGATCTCGACTGTTGTGTTGGTGATCTTCGGTAAAGGCGAGGCCACGTGGGCGGTCGCGGGCGGATGCGTGTTGATCGTCGGCGGCGCGTTGCTGGCATCGAAACAACTACTGCAACGGCGCCGCCGATAATCAAGTATTCAAACGGCGTTACGCAGGCTTCGGCACAGTCTGCTCGAAGGACGGGCGGGCCGAGATATTATCAAACCAATCAGCCAGCGCCGGACGGTCATCACGCCAACCGAAATCCGGGAAGCGCAGGTCAATCCAGCCGAGACCGCATCCAATCGTGATTTCAGCGATGGTGATTGGTCCATCAGTGCCAATCATGCTGTCGGCCGCTGCGTCGGCGGTGTCCATGCATTTGTTCATGGTTTCTTTTTGGCGTGCGCTCCACCAATCCCAGCGCAACTCTTCGGGGCGCCGCATATTTTCCACCAAATACAACACACCGGCATCCGTCATACCGTCGCCGGCGGCGGCCAACGTCAGCGCTTTAAAGCGGGCATCGGAGTCTGTCGGGAAAATCTTCGTACCTTTGTTCAGGCTGTCCAAATATTCGCAGATCACCGGGCTGTCATACAGCGCCATGCCGGCATCGGTCATCAAGCACGGCACTTTGCTCATGGGGTTGGATCTGCGCAGATCCGTATCCGCGGACCAAGGATCGGTGGCGACATTTTCAATCTTATCGGCAAGTCCACATTCAATGGCGGTGACGGAAACTTTCCGCACGAACGGGGACGTGGGGGAATAGCGAAGCTGCATTGGATATCTCCTAAAGACATTTATTTAAGGTTTCTGCCGAGGAAGATATGGGCGGACGGACCGTATGTCACGCGCCAGCATTTAGGTTGAATCAAAACCGGGGCTGACCCGGGCGCGGAAACCCGATACGCTCTGGCCCATGTGGTCTGACGTCGTTGATTTACGTGATTTTTATGGGCACCGCACCGGGCGCACCGCGCAGCGTATGGTGCGGGCGCGCTTGCGCGCCCTGTGGCCGGACGTCAGCGGGTTGCGCGTGTTAGGGCTTGGCTTCGCCACGCCGTACCTGGGCGTGTTTCGCAGCGAAGCCGAACGCGTGTTGGCCGCAATGCCCGCTGGACAAGGCGTGCTGCGTTGGCCGGCAGGGGAGCGCGGTCTCACGATGCTGTGCGATGAAAACGACCTGCCGCTGCCGGATCTTTCCATAGACCGCGTGCTGATCGTGCACGCGCTCGAATGCTCAGAGAGTGTGCGCCCGTTTTTACGCGAAGTCTGGCGCGTCATGGCGGACTCCGGGCATCTGATCATCGTCGCCCCAAACCGCCGCGGCCTCTGGGCGCGGTTTGAGTCGACACCGTTCGGCCATGGCCTGCCGTATTCCCGCGCGCAGTTGAACCGACTGCTGCGTGACAACATGTTTATGCCGATGGAAACAAAACGTACGTTATTCGTGCCACCGATCAACAATCAACTGTTGATGAGTTCAGCACCCGCATGGGAAAACGTCGGCTCAAAACTGTTCCCGGCCGCAGGCGGCGTCATCATCACCGAGGCGGTCAAACAAATGTACGCCGCAACCATTGCCGCCGAGCCGAAACGCAAACGTATGTTAAGCGCAATGCCGGAACGCAATAGGGGCCTCAACCGTCACCCGCGCCAGGGCGTGCCGCTGAAAATAGATCCAGACCGATGACCAACAACACACCGACACCGTTCAAAATCGACAGCATCGAAGACGTTACCAACGAGGTGCGCGTGCTCAGCCTGCGTGCCCTTGGCAATACACCGTATGCATGGCGGGCCGGACAGTATGTCTGCCTGGGTCTTGGTGATTTTGATTCCAGACATTATTCCATCGCGAATCCGCCCGGTGACGGCGCCCTCGAAGTCCACGTGCGCCGGTCAGGCGCCGGTGGCCTTTCGGATCATATCTGCACGCAGCTCAACATCGGCGACACCTTACACGTCGAAGGCCCCTTCGGTGCCGCATATTTTCGTGCACAGCACGGCGGACCGCTTCTGGCAATTGCCGGCGGCACCGGCTTGGCACCGATGAAAGCGGTCGTCGAGGCCGCTTTGCAGAGCGACCTTAATCGCGACGTGCATTTATATGTGGGGGTGCAAACCGAGCGTGACCTCTATCTCGAACGCTATTTCATCAAGCTCACGCATGCGCATTCAAACTTTCGCTTCATCACCGTGATTGCCGAGCCGACAGAAAATTCAGGTCGCCGCTCGGGTCTGGTGGGTGACGCCGTGGCCGCTGATTTCCCATTTTTGTACGGACACCAATGCTACCTCGCCGGCCCGCCCGCGATGGTCGCCGCCTGCCGGTCCATGCTGAAACTGAAATCGGTCCCTGCCCACGATATTTTTTCAGACATAGCTTAGCGCGCAACGCTCACCCACGACGCCTCGCATAACGACATAGAAGACGACATCATTGATGCAGCCGCCGGTTCGGCGTAAAACCCGCGCCATGACATATGCAGTCAAAGAAATTTTCTACACCCTTCAGGGCGAAGGACGCCACGCCGGAAGACCGGCGGTGTTTGTGCGTTTTGCCGGCTGCAATTTATGGAGCGGCCGGGAACAAGACCGCGCAAATGCCGTCTGTGACTTCTGCGACACCGACTTTGTCGGCACCGATGGGCCGGGCGGCGGCAAGTTTGCCGATGCCGACGCACTCGCTGAAGCCGCTGCTGCGGCGTGGCCTGACGACCACGTCGGGCCGAAATTTACTGTACTTACGGGCGGCGAGCCGTTGCTGCAAGTCGATGTCACCCTGATTGACGCCCTTCACGGTGCCGGTTTCGAAATCGCCGTTGAAACGAACGGTACGGTCGAAGCCCCCGGCGGCATCGATTGGCTGTGCGTTAGCCCGAAAGCGGACGCGCCACTGAAGCAAACCACGGGGCACGAGCTAAAGCTTGTCTATCCACAGCACAAAGCGCGGCCGGAGATGTTTGAAGGCCTCGCGTTTTCATGTTTTTCGCTGCAACCGCTGGACGGACCGGACGCTGAGGCCAACACCCAGGCCTGCATCGCGTATTGCAAATCCCATCCGGCTTGGCGACTGAGCCTGCAAACCCACAAAGTGCTGGGCATCCCTTAACAGAAACAAGAGAACGGACGATATGGAAATCTTCAAAGAATTCACCTTCGAGGCGGCGCATGATTTGCCGAATACGCCCGAAGGTCATAAGTGCCGCCGACTGCACGGACACAGCTTCCGCGTCCGCTTGGCCGTTGAAGGTGATGTCGATCCGCACACCGGCTGGGTAATCGATTTCGCCGACATCAAAGCGGCCTTTCAGCCGATTTATCAGCGCTTAGATCATTATTATCTGAATGACATCAAAGGCCTGGGAAACCCCACATCGGAAAACATTGCGAAATGGATTTGGGCCGAGCTAAAGCCTGCCCTGCCCGGCTTGTCCGAAGTGAAATTATGGGAAACCTGCACCGCTGGGTGCACCTACCGGGGCGATTGACCGGCGGCATCACTCTAAGGTCCCGGATCACACTAAGCGTTTCCGGATCTTTAAATGACGCTAACCGCGCCCCCGATACGGCTGCACGCCCTGGTCGGGAATCCACACACCCTTCGGCGGCTCGCTGGTCTGATAAAACACGTCAATCGGAATACCGCCGCGCGGATACCAATAGCCGCCGATACGCAGCCAATGCGGGCTCGTCGCCTGGATGATTTTCTGCGCAACGTCGATGGTGCAGCGTTCGTGAAAGCCCGGATGATTGCGGAAACTCCCCAGGTAAAGCTTCAGCGATTTGCTTTCGACGATACGATCTTCTGGAATGTAGTCGATCACCAGATGCGCAAAATCCGGCTGCCCGGTGACCGGACACAACGAGGTAAACTCGGGTGCGACAAAGCGGACCAGATAACGCGTGCCCGGATGCGGGTTCGGCACACATTCAAGCGTCGCCGCCTCGGGGCTATCCGGCAGCTCGCTGGCGGCGCCCAGTTGGGTCAAGGTCTCGTGGGTCTGATCTGACATAAAAATATCCTACGGTATCGAAATCTTGAGAGGAAGCTACGTTAACGCGATATCGCCGTCAGTGTATTCAGCCGCGAACGCTTTTTGAAAGGCTGCGAATGTGCCGGATTCGATGGCGCTGCGCATATCGCTCATAAGCTCCTGATAGTAATGGAGATTGTGGCGAGTCAGCAGCATCATGCCGAGAATTTCCTTGGCCATCACCAGATGATGCACATAGGCCCTGGAATACGTTTGGCAGGTGTAGCACGCGCAATCAGCATCGAGCGGACGAGCGTCGTCTTTGTGGCGCGTGTTGCGCATGTTCACCGTGCCGCGCCGTGTGAACGCCTGATTGGTCCGACCTGATCGGGTCGGCAGCACGCAATCGAACATGTCGATGCCGCGCGCCACGGCAGCCACCAAGTCGTCGGGCTTACCGACACCCATCAGATAGCGGGGCTTATCTTGGGGTAATGACGGCATGGTAAAGTCCAAAACCTTGAGCATCATCTCGTGACCCTCGCCGACCGCGAGACCGCCGACGGCGTAACCGTCGAAACCGATGTCGGTCAGCGCCTGCACGCTTTCATGGCGCAAATCTTCGTAAATGCTGCCTTGCACGATGCCGAACAAACCGCAGCCCGGCCGCGCATCGAAGGCATCGCGGCAGCGCTGTGCCCAACGCATCGACAACGCCATACTTGCCGCAGCCTCGTCCTTTTCGCACGGAAACTTGGTACATTCATCCAGCACCATGGTGATATCGGCATCCAGCATGCGTTGGATATCCATAGAGCGTTCCGGCGTCAGGTCGTGATAACTGCCGTCGATATGCGAGCGAAAGCGCACGCCGTTTTCAGTCAATTTGCGGAGATCTGTCAGCGACATCACCTGAAACCCGCCGCTGTCGGTCAAGATCGGCCCCGGCCAATTCATGAATGTGTGCAGCCCACCCAGCGCATGAATACGCTCCGCCGTCGGACGCAGCATCAGATGATAGGTGTTGCCCAGGATGCATTCAGCCCCGGTCTCGGCGACCCATTCCGGTGTCATCGCTTTGACCGTCGCGGCAGTGCCGACCGGCATAAAGGCCGGCGTCTCGAAGCTGCCGTGCGCCGTCATCACCTGCCCGCGCCGGGCAGCCCCATCATTAGCGTGGAGCGTAAAGCCGAAGGCTGTCATCAAATGTCCTCATTTAAGGCGGCGCGCTCGATAAAGCACGCATCGCCGTAAGAATAAAACCGGTATTCGCACGTGATGGCATGGGCATAAGCGGCCTGCATGCGATCCAGTCCGGCCAAGGCCGAGACCAACATAAACAACGTCGAGCGCGGCAAATGAAAATTTGTCATCAACGCGTCAATACCGCGAATACGATAGCCCGGCGTAATAAAAATATCGGTGTTGCCGTCATAGGCATGAAAGCGGCCTTGATCGTCGACGGCGCTTTCCAGTGTGCGAAACGACGTGGTACCGCACGCAATGATCCGCCCACCTGCTGCCCGCGCGGCGTTCAACGCATCGGCGACCTCGGCCGATAAGATCGCGCGTTCGGTATGCATCTGGTGATGGTCGGTATCTTCGGCGTGCACCGGCTGAAATGTACCGGCGCCGACATGCAGCGTGACCCGGTGATCGACAACGCCGGCGCTTCGAACGTTGGCCAGCAGAGCATCGGTAAAGTGGAGCGCTGCGGTCGGTGCGGCGACGGCACCGTCGTTTTCGGCAAACATCGTTTGATAGTCGTCGCGGTCGCTCTCAAGCCCATCTGCTGGGCGCTTAATATAAGGCGGCAGCGGCATCACGCCGAATTTTTCCAGCATCTCGATCAACGCACGCCCAGCGACATTGAACTTCAACCAGCGTTCACCCATGTCGCCCACGTCAATGCAATCGGCGGCAAACCCGGGTCCAAACACGATATAATCGCGGGGATTGAGCTTGCGCGCCGGTTTCGCAAATACGCGCCATGTATAGGCATCGACCGGTTGATGCAGGGTTATTTCGATTTTTGCACTCTCGGGGCGCCCTCGGTTGGTGGCATCACCGCGCCGCCCGATCAGACGAGCCGGGATCACCCGTGTATCGTTAAACACCATTACATCACCAGGATACAGCAGATCCGGCAAATCGCGGACATGCTTGTCGTCAAGCGGCCCGTTGGCTGGGACATGCAGCATCCGCGCGCTGTCACGCGGGCGCACGGGCGCTTGCGCGATCAGCTCAGTCGGTAGGTTAAAATCAAAAAGTCCAACATCCATGATGCGGGGTTTTATACACTTGCAGCGCGCCCGACAATCGTGGAACGTTTATATCTTATCGGTGACGCGGCGTATAAGCTCGCACCTTAACAATAGACGAAGTTGACTATGTTGCGTTTAATTCTCGCGCTTTTGATTCCGTGGCTAAACTTTTTCACCATCGGTAAGCCGATTCAGGGAATCATCTGCCTGATCTTACAATTGTCATTGATTGGCTGGATCCCCGCCGCGATCTGGTCGGTGTACGCACTAAGCCAGTACGACACCGACAAGAAAATCGCGGCCTCAAAGGGCGAGTAACGCGCCTAAACCGGCTTATGAACCGTCTTAGGGCAGCGCAACTTCGCTGCCCTCAGCGGCGGCACGTTCAATGGCATTAAGGATATCGATGCCATGAACGACATCTTCGTTCGGTACGATATACGGAACGTTTCCGCTTAGCGTGTCGGCAAAAGCCTCAAGTTCAGCGCGTTCCATATCAAAGCCTGAAAAATCTTCGACGCTGACCTCGTCACCGTCGATCATGCGGACTTCGAGAATCGTCTCGTCACGGACCTCGGCCCAACCAAGTGTACCGAACACTTGCACGCGCCATAATCGGCGCGTTGCAAATAGCGTCGTCATCACACCGGTCACCCCACTTTCGAATTTCAAGCTGGCAAACGTGGTGTCGTCAATATCGGTCGGTGCGGCATGACGTTCCGAGACCGCGCGCAAACGCTCGACCCGCCCCAATATACCAATCATCGAATCCATCATATGCACGCCCATCGCGGTCATCCCACCAGCCGGACTTTCGTCGCGCGAAGCGCGCCAGTGCTCGGGCCCATAGCGAAGCGCGCCGTTGCCGGAAATATTACCTTCGGCATGAATAATCGTGCCGAGGGAACCAGACTGTACCAAACCTTTAAGTTTTCGCATGGCCGGTAAAAAGCGGCGATTGAAGCCAATGCACAACGGCAGGCCCGCGCCCTCCATCGCAGCAACGGCACGGCGCGCATCATCAGCATCCAACGTAAACGGTTTTTCGCAGAACACAGGCTTACCAGCCGCCGCAGCCAACATCACTTGTTCCGCATGCTGACTGTGCGGCGTCGCCAAAACGATGCCGTCCAACTCGGGGTCGTCCAGTAACTCTTGAAAGTCATCGCGCAGATCAATGCCTTTGGCCGCGCAGTAATCGGCGGCACGCTCTTTGCGCCCAGTGACGCCGGCTGTGAAGGTGACTTTATCCGAAATGCCCTGCACAGAATCGATCAAAACCTGACCCCATTTACCGCAACCGGCGATGCCACATTTTATCATCTGTTGTTCCTTAAGCGTTATATCGTTGGAATTGACGGGTCCCGGCGCCTCACCCATGGTGAATATATGATGCACGAAGAACCCCGCGCGCGCTGCAGACGGTATCAGATTTTTTTCGGACAGCAACAACATGGTTGAAACGCCGCATGCTTCTTTGAGTCCGTCAGCAGAGGCGTCGCGCGCCGCAGTGCTGCGGGGCGTCGGGCTGATGGCTTTGGCGGCCATGGTGATTGCATTGATGCATGTGTTGGTCCGCGATGTGTCAAAAGATGTGCACCCGATCGAAATTGCATTCTTCCGGAATGTCGTCGGCTTTACGATGTTGCTGCCATTTTTACTCCGCCAAAACCGCGCGCTTTGGAAAAGTAAACAGCCCAAACTGCAATTGATCCGCGCCATGATCGGCACCTGCGCATTATTGAGCTGGTTCACATGCTTAAGCATGTTGCCGGTCGCAGACGCGACGGCAATCAGCTTCGTAACGGTGCTGTTCATCACCATCGGTGCCTCGTTGTTTTTAGGCGAGAAAGTTGGTATCCGGCGTTGGACGGCGATTTTGGTCGGTTTTTGCGGTACTCTGATCATTGTGCGACCAGGCACTGAAGTGTTCGGGCCGGGGGCACTGGTCGCCTTGGCATCCACGGTATTTTGGGCGTCCGCCTTGCTTTGCGTAAAGGTCCTGTCGCGCACGGACTCGTCCGTTACCATGGTGTTCTACGCCAATGTGTATTTCACGATTTTCTCTGCGATTCCGGCGATGTTTGTTTGGGCCTGGCCAACATGGGAATTATTCGGATGGATGATCGTGATCGGCGTCATGGCGACCATCGGACATTTGTGTATGGCGCAAGCGTTGAAGACCACCGATGCAACTGTTGTTGCCCCAGTCGATTACACCCGGCTGCTTTGGGCGGCAGGCGTTGGATATTTGGTATTCGGCGAATTCCCCGACGTGTGGACGTGGGTTGGCGGCACGGTGATCTTCTTGAGCACGGTCTATATCACCTATCGCGAATCCTCAAAAAAACGCATCCCGCACGGCCCGACAACGCCGACCCCGAACGCCGCTGCCGACTAATCAAGGTCAAGCGGATAAATCGGGCGCCGCAATTGCGTAAACGGTAGTTTGCTGATGTCTTTGCCCGACAATGCACCTGCATCGCAAATCAGAACCTCGCGTGCCATCGGCTGAAACGCGGCGCGAAAGTGCTGCATCGATTTCACCGCGACGACGTCGCGCTGGCGCGGATCGATCCCGGCGTGCGTAAAGGCTTCCACCTCGGTCAGTTGCAGACGATTTGATGCGACCACGATCTCGACCCCGTGTGCTTTGAAAATCGCGGTCGGTCCCAAATGATGAGTGACACCTTTCCACCTGGGCCCCTGCGCTACGTAGGTGCCGTCGGTAACGCGCACCACCGTGCCGGTGACTTCAATCGGCGGCCCGAACGTGGGATCGGTTTTGCCGCCGAGCATCAGCGTGATCTCCGCACCCTCGCCTGCCTGCATCAAGGTTTGCGCTGCTTCGGCATCGCATATCGTGCCGAAACATGCATTGTCTAAGTCCGCCCGGAGCAGCCCCTGCAGCAAGAATGTTGAATCCCCGTATGCGCCCGAACCAGGATTGTCAGAAAAATCGGCAACAATTATCGGCCCCTGGCCTTTACCCGCAGCCAAAAGCGCGTGCACCTGCGCCATTGTCTCGTCGACACTCAGATACGTGTTGGAATCAAAATGTCGGGTCTCCCAGACGTAGTCCATATAGTCCTCGGCAATTGCTTGGAAGCGGGGATCGTTACCGTTCCCGGTGACCGACACTGAGGGGCCGGCTTCCGCCAAATCTGCAGGCGTGAATCCGGCATGCAGACTGACCAGCAACACATCAGGATCGTCGGCTTCAAGCTTGGCGGCGCGCGCCAGCAACTTAGTCATCGGGTTGTCGGTGGTGGTGCGGCCGTCATCCAAGCCTTCAATCGTCGGACGTCGGGCGGTGACGGCAAACGGCGTTATCTCGCCTCGCATCGCACGGTCCAAAACTTTGGCGGCCCGCCAGGAGGTCTGGACTTGATCGATGTGCGGATAGGTTTGATAGGCACATATGATGTCTGCATGGCGCGTCATTTGATCGGTGACGTTCGCATGCAAATCAAGGGTGATCGCAACCGGCACATCCGGCCCAATCACATCACGCAGTGCCGCCAACAGCACACCTTCGGCATCGGCATGGTCAACGGAAGCCATAGCACCGTGAAGATTCAACAGCACGCCGTCGAACGGGCCTTGGTTGGCGGCAGCATCTAATATCGCGGCGGTTCCAACGTCCCACGCATCCCGCGCAACGGGTCCTGACGGTGTCGCCCACGCAACCACCGTGCGCACCAAATCCCAGTCCATATATTCGGCCGCTTCTTCAACGCCCGTCGGCTCAATAGTAGCGCCTTTGATCGCGCCTGGGACGTCATCGCCAAAAGCCAAAAGATAATTCGAAAAATTTTCCAAGCGTGTTGGTAATTTTGAAAACGCGTTGCTCTCGTGTCCAAACAACCCGGTCAAAACGCGAAATGCCATTGCGATACCCCATTATTCAGCCAAAAACAGAGTGGAACGCCAACGCGATCTCGTCCAGTCAAATGCGATTTTCAGAACAATCTATCATCGCAGGCATGGACATCTGATTAGAATCGTAAAACAATCAAGATTGCTGGGGGGCAAGTTGGCGCCCAGACCGATGGCAAAGACAGTGCCGAATACAAAACAGGGAGGCGTGAGCAAAATGTTCCGCAAATTCGTAATGAGTGCCGCCATCGCGGCAGCCGCAACTTTGGCAGTGCAACCTGCCGCTATTGCCGGCAAAGCAAATGACGAACTGGTATGGTCGACAAACCGCGAGGCGGCGGTCGCCGATCCGTACTACAACAACACACGTGAATTGGTGATCATCGGCAACACGGTTTGGGACGGTCTGCTGTTCCGCGACCTTAAGAGCGGCGAATTCGTGCCTCTATTGGCAACATCCTATAAATGGGTCGACAACGTCACTATCGATTTCGAACTGCGTGATGATGTGGTGTTCCATGACGGATCCAAGTTTGGGCCGGAAGACGTGGTCTACACCGTCAAGCACACGTCGAAAGAAGAAAACGGCGTACTGACGTTTAAGAACGTCAGCTGGATGAAAGATGCCGAGAAAACAGGCCCGAACAGCGTCCGTATTTATTTGCACGAGCCGTTCCCGGCTGCCTTAGCGTACTTTGCGCAAGCGGTCTTTATCATGCCCGAAGGCCATTATGACAGCGCCCCCGACGGCGCAGATGGCAAAAAAGACTTTGCTGCTGTGAAACCGGTCGGCACCGGCCCCTACAAGATCACCAACGTTGTGCCGGGCGAAAAGATCGAAATGGTTCGCAACGAGAATTACTTCAAAAACGGCCCAAAAGGTACAGCTGAGATCGGCAAACTAACGTTCCGCACCATCAAAGAAATGAACACGCAAATCGCCGAGCTTCTGACCGGTGGCGTGGACTGGATCTGGGACGTGCCGAAGGACCAAGCCGAAAAACTGGCTGGACGCGGCGGCACCACCGTGACCAACGCCAAGACCATGCGCGTCAGCTACATCGCTTTCGATGTTGATGGTGACAGCGGCGACAAAAAGTTCATGGACAAGAAAGTCCGGATGGCCGTCGCACACGCGATCAATCGGAAATCGATTGTCGAAAACCTCGTCGGCTCCGCATCGGAGGTCATCAATGCCGCCTGTCACCCGGACCAGTTCGGCTGTGCCACTGACGTCAAAAACTGGGAATACGATCCTGCAAAGGCCAAAGCGCTTTTGAAGGAAGCCGGCTTCCCTGACGGGTTCGAGACCGAAATCTACGCATATCGTCAGCGTGAGTTCACCGAAGCCGTGATCGGCGATCTCGCCAACGTCGGCATCAAAGCCAACCTCAAGTTCATGCAGTACCGTGCGCTGCGCGATCTGGTTTGGAAGGGCGTGACCCCGATGAACCACATGACCTGGGGATCAAACTCGATCCCTGATGCGTCGGCTATCACCAGCCACTTCTTTTCTGGTGGTCGTGACGATCCCGCGAAAGACCCGAAGGTTATTGAAGCCCTGAAGGTCGCCGATGGTTCCGTCGACCAGGCCGAGCGCAAAGCGAAGTACAAAGAAGCCCTCGATATCATTACCGAGGAACTCTATTGGCTGCCGATGTTCACGTATGCCAAGTACTATGCCTACGGTGAAGACGTCGACTTCACGCCGACCCCGGACGAAATTCCGCGGTTCTATACGGCAAAATGGAAGTAACAGTCACGGTGTCCGGTCGGTGCAGCATTTTGCTGCACCGACCGGCCCCTTGTTTCGGGATATTTGAGGCATGCTGATTTATGCCGTGAAGCGATTGAGCGTCGCCATTTTGGTGGCCATGACCGTCTCGCTTATTACCTTTTCGATGATTTATTTGTCTGGCGACCCGGCGATGGCGCTGGCCGGCGAAAGTGCGTCACAGTCGGATATCGAGAATATCCGCCGGGTTTACGGCTATGACCAGCCGATCATGGTGCAGTACTTTTCCTGGCTCGGAAATGCGCTGACCGGCAACCTAGGCCACTCGCATTATTTGAAGACAGAAGTATCTGAGGTAATTTTCACGCGTCTGCCGGTCACCATGACACTCGGCGCATGTGCGCTGACTTTCGCGCTGACACTGTCGATCCCGTTAGGGGTTGTGGCCGCGATGCGCCCGAACACACTAATTGATCGCATCGCGCTGACGATTGCGGTCATCGGCCAAGCGCTGCCGAGCTTTTGGTTTGCGCTGATGATGATTATTTTGTTCGGCGTGACGCTTCGCTGGCTGCCGATCACCGGCAGCGATTCCTGGATGAACTTTATCATGCCGTCGGTGGCGCTCGGCTATTACATCACGCCCGCCGTGATGCGCCTGACCCGCGCAGGCATGCTCGAAGTGCTCTCCAGCGATTATATCCGCACCGCGCGCGCCAAGGGCCTCCGCCCAAGCGTGGTGCTGTTTAAGCACGCACTGCGCAACGCCATCATCCCGGTGGTCAGCCTGGCGGCGGTTCAGTTCGGCTTCATGCTCGGCGGCTCGATTGTGATCGAGACGATTTTCGCCATTAACGGCCTCGGCCAGTTGGCATGGGAGTCGATCCTGCGCGCTGACCTGCCTATGATGCAGGCGATCGTCTTGGTACTGTCGTGTTTTTATATCGTGCTGACGTTCTTGGCCGATTTGTTAAACGCGTTCCTTGATCCACGCATTCGGGTGAGTTGATATGGCCGACGGTACTCCTATTGTTTTGAGCGACTCACCCCGTGACGGCGTCGAGCCTTCACCGAGCCAACGTTTGAAAAAGCGTGCCTTCAGCCACATGGGTTTTGTAATCGGTGGCATTGTATTGTTGTCGATCTTTGCGATGGCAATGCTGGCCCCGCTGATCGCACCGCACGATCCCTATGATCAGCAATTGGCCCGCAAGATGATCCCGCCAATCTGGCATGACAGCGCCAAAGCAAGCTGGGAATTCCCGCTGGGCACCGATCAATTTGGCCGCGATTATCTGTCGCGGCTGATTCACGGCTCGCAGATTTCGTTGTTGATCGGCTTTGCAGCCATGCTGATTTCCGGTGTTATCGGCACCGTGCTTGGCGTGGCTGCCGGCTATTTCGGCGGCAAGGTCGACATGGTCGTCAACTTTATCATCACCACCCGCTTGTCGCTGCCGGTCGTGTTGGTCGCGCTCGCCGTGGTGTCATTGGTCGGCAACTCACTCTGGATCGTGATCTGGGTGTTGGGGTTGTTGATCTGGGACCGTTTCGCCGTGGTCATGCGAAGCACCACGCAGCAAGTGCGCAACCTTGATTATGTCGCCGCTGCACAGGCCATCGGCTGCTCGACGTGGCGTATCATCTTTAGCGAGATCATGCCCAACATCGTCAACAATCTGATCGTTGTGGCCACGGTCGAGATGGCGCACGCGATCATCCTTGAAGCCGCACTTTCGTTCTTGGGACTCGGCGTTCAGCCGCCCGCACCGAGCTGGGGCCTGATGATCTCCGAAGGCAAAAACCACATTCTGTTCGATCCTTGGCTGGTCGGCATTCCGGGCGTGGCGCTGTTCGTGCTTATCCTTTCGATCAACCTTTTGGGCGACGGCATCCGTGATGTCACAGCGCCCGAAAACCGAAACTAGGCCCGACATATGAGTGAACGTATCCTCGAAGTTGGAAACCTCACCGTCGACATCCCCGTCGGCAATGGCATGCTGCATGCGGTGCAAGGCGTCAGCTTTCACGTCGATAAAGGCGAAACCTTGTGCATCGTCGGCGAGTCCGGGTGCGGCAAGTCGCTGACCTCACTCGCGATCATGGACTTGTTGCCGTCAAAAGCGATCCGCAACGCCAACACCCTCGAACTCGACGGCGAAGATATTTTGAACGTGCCCGAACGAAGGATGTCGGACATTCGCGGCAACACCATGGGCATGATCTTCCAAGAACCCATGACCAGCTTGAACCCAGCGTTCACCATCGGTAACCAGATGGTGGAAATTCTTAAACGTCACCGCAACGTATCGAACGCGGAAGCCCGCGATCGCGCCATCTATTTGCTGGAAAAGGTCGGCATCACCGCCGCCGCATCGCGGCTCAGCCAATACCCGCACCAACTATCGGGCGGTCTACGTCAGCGGGTGATGATCGCAATGACCCTGATGTGCGGTCCCGACCTGATCATTGCAGACGAACCAACGACAGCATTGGATGTCACCATCCAAGCGCAAATCCTATTGCTGCTGGCCGAATTGCAGCGCGAGTTCGAGATGGGCTTGATCCTGATCACCCATGACTTGGGCGTGGTGGCGCGGATCGCAGATCGAGTTGCCGTCATGTACGCCGGCGAAGTGGTCGAAGAAGGGACTGCCAATCAGGTGTTCAACCGGCCGACGCATCCGTATACCCAGGGCTTGTTGGAGTGCATTCCGATCCCCGGCAAAACCGAGCGCGGCAAACCGCTGGGTTCGATCCCCGGCATCGTCCCATCACTCGTAGGTCGGTTTGAGGCCTGCCACTTCGCAGACCGTTGCCCCTTCGCAATGGACAGCTGCACCGATGGCAATATCGCGTTACGACCTGCAAATGAAGCCGGGCACGCGTATCGCTGCTTATTGTCCCCCGAACAGTGCGCCGCCAACGCTAAAACCAAGGGGGTCGCATGACCGAAACCGTCATCCGCGCTACCGACGTCACCCGTACATTTATGATTTCAGCAGGTGCGTTCCGTGGCAAAAAGCCACTCCGCGCCGTCAACGGCATCAACCTTGAGGTCGAGCGCGGCGAAGTGCTGGCGTTGGTCGGTGAGTCCGGCTGCGGCAAGACAACGCTTGCGAAAATGCTTTTAGGCCTGCTGCCGCCCACCAGCGGCACCATTGAGCTGACCGGTCAGCCCGTCAACAGCATCCACCGCCTGGAAATGGCCAAGTTGGTGCAGCCGGTTTTTCAAGACCCCTATTCATCGCTCAATCCCCGAAAATCCATCGGTTCAATCATCACCCTGCCGCTACGGGTGCAAAACGATCCAAACCCGGAGACGTGGCGCAAACGGGCCGAAGAGATCATGGAATTGGTGGGGCTGCCGAGCCGTTTATTCAACAACTATCCGAACCAGCTTTCCGGCGGACAGCGGCAGCGCGTCGCCATTGCACGCGCGCTGATCAACCGTCCCGAGGTTGTCATTTGTGACGAGCCGACGTCGGCACTAGATGTCTCGGTGCAGTCGCAGATTCTCAATTTGCTGCAGGACCTGCGGAAAGAATTGAATCTGACGTACGTCGTCATCAGCCATAACTTGGCTGTCGTCGAACACATCGCGACCCGCGTCGCAGTGATGTACTTGGGCCGCATTGTCGAACAAACCGAAACCGCAACCCTGTTTGATGCGCCCGAACACCCATACACAGAAGCGCTGCTCAAATCCGTGCTCACGCCGGACCCGTCACTCGGTATACCGGATACACAATTGGGCGCCGCCTATCCGAACCCGGTTAACCCGCCCAGCGGCTGCACATTCCATCCGCGCTGCGCCAAAGTCATGGGGCAATGTTCCGAAATTGCACCAACACCGACCAAGCGCCCGCACGGGCATGTGGAATGCCACCTATATGACGACACCGCCAAACCAGAAAGAGCTGCATCTTGAGCACCAAAACAGACGCCATTACGGCCATTGATGAATATTTCGACGCCGGCGCTTTTATGAATGACCTTGCGCGGCGCGTCGCCATTAAGACCGAAAGCCCTGAGATCGAACGCAGACCGGAATTGTATCAATATCTCACCGATGAGATGACGCCGTATCTGCAGGACATGGGGTTCACCTGCGACATTCACGAAAATCCAAAGCCAGACGGCGGACCATTTTTGGTCGCGCACCGCATCGAAGACCCGAACCTGACCACCGTCATGACCTATGGCCACGGCGACGTGGTTCGGGGCTACGACGCGCAATGGCGAGAGGGCCTAACGCCTTGGAAGATCGTCGTCGAAGGGGAGCGCTGGTACGGTCGCGGCACCGCCGACAACAAGGCACAGCACACGATCAATTTGGCTGCCATGAAGGCCGTGTTGGAAACCCGCGGCAAGTTGGGATTCAACGTGGTGGCACTGATTGAAACCGGCGAAGAATGCGGCTCGCCGGGATTGCGCGAATTCTGCGCGGCGAACAAAGATCTGTTCAAAGCCGATGTCTTAATCGCTTCGGACGGTCCGCGCCTGCAACCGGATCGACCGACCGTGTATATGGGCACGCGCGGCGTGTTCAATTTCACCATGAGCCTAGAACTCCGCGACGGCGGACACCATTCCGGCAACTGGGGTGGGCTGCTATCGAACCCAGGCGTAATCATGGCGCATGCGTTGGCATCCATCACCGACGCCAACGGCAAGATTCTAATCGATGCATGGCGGCCTAAGCCAATGTCCAATTCCGTGCGCCGTGCCATTGCCGACCTTGAGGTCGGCGGCGGCGAAGGTGCCCCTGAAATCGATACGACGTGGGGCGAGCCCGGGCTGAGTCCGGCGGAAAAAGTGTTCGGTTGGAACACCTTTGAAATACGTGCATTCGAGTGCGGCAACCCCCGCAATCCGGTGAATGCAATCCCGCCCCGCGCCGTAGCACACGGTCACATCCGATTTGTTGTCGGCACCGACCCGAACAAGTTCTTGCCGGCCCTACGTGAACATTTGGATGCGCAGGGGTTCAACGCGATCGAATTGGAAGCCGAACGCGACATTATGTACGCGACGCGGCTCGACCCTGATCATCCATGGGCGAAGTGGGCGATTGATACCATCGGTGACGCCAGCGGCAAAAAGGTTGCCGTACTGCCGAACTTAGGCGGCTCGCTGCCGAACGATGCGTTTGCGGATATCCTTGGTCTGCCGACAATTTGGGTGCCGCATTCCTATGCCGGCTGCTCACAACATGCACCGAACGAGCACGTGCTGGCACCGGTGTGCCGTGAAGCGCTTGAGATTATGACCGCACTTTGGTGGGAGTTGGGCGAAGCCGGCACCCCTGCCAAGACTGCCGCAGCATAAGGAAAAACAACATGTCCGAGCTTTGCGATCTCAGCGCGATAGAATTGCGCAGGCGTATCGGCACCAAAGAAATTTCGCCGGTCGAACTTTTGCAAAGCTGCATCCAGCGGATCGAAGCCGTCGACGGCACACTCAACGCCATGGTCACAACCTGTTTTGAGCGCGCTATGGACGAAGCAAAAGCCGCTGAGTCCGAGGTGCTTGCCGGCGAGGCCTTGGGATTGCTGCACGGCCTGCCGGTCGGCATCAAAGACTTGGAATCGACCGAAGGTGTGCGCACCACATTCGGCTCAAAGCTATACGCAGACAATGTGCCCGATGCGGATCAACTGTCCGTCGCAAACGTACGAGACGAAGGCGGGATTATCATCGGCAAAACCAACACGCCAGAATTCGGCGCCGGGGCGAATACCCGTAACCTGGTGTTCGGCGCGACCGGCAACCCTTTCGATCCCGTCAAAACCTGTGCGGGCTCATCAGGCGGCTCCGCCGTTGCGTTGGCCGCCGGCATGGTGCCGATTGCCAGCGGCTCAGATTACGGCGGCAGCTTACGCACGCCAGCAGCGTTTTCCGGTATCGTCGGATTCCGCCCATCACCGGGCACGGTGCCGTCTGAGAACAAACCCGCCGGCTTACTGCCGTTCTCGGTACTTGGCCCGATGGGCCGAAGCGTCGGCGATGCAGCCTTGATGTTGGCAGCCCAAGTCGACGCCGACCCACGCGACCCTTATTCCACGGGCATCGATGCGACGTTGATCGATCCGATCCGAGGCGCCGACTTAAGCGCCATCAAAGCGGTATTCTCGACGGACCTAGGATGCTCACCCGTATCCAAAGCGAACCGGGCCTTGTTTGCAGAGCGCGCACAAAGCTTCCGCCACGTGTTTGCCGATGCCCAAGACCGCGACCCGGATTTCACCGACGTGCACGACTGCTTTGAAGTGCTGCGCGGCGTGGTCTTCGTCGGTGCACATGGTGAACGGGTCCGCACCCGCAAGGCCGACTTGAGCCCGAATGTGGTTGATAACGTGGAGCGCGGGTTGCTGTATTCGCTGGAAGACGTCGCCAAAGCGCACCTGTCCCAAACACGGATCGCGCGCGCGTGGCTGAAACTGTTCGAAGAGGTCGACGTCGTGATCTGCCCGGCTGCGGCCGTCACCCCGTTCCCCCATGCCGAATGGTACGTGTCGGAAATTGACGGTGAAGCGATGCCGACATACATGCGCTGGCTTTCGCTTTCCTATGCGCCGACGATGGCGAGCGCCTGTGGGGCTGTCTTGCCCTGCGGCGTCGATGCACACGGTATGCCGTTCGGCATTCAAGTGCTGGGCCCACCGGGTGGCGACCGCCATGTGCTCGAAGTGGCGCACGCGCTTGAAGGTGTCTTGGCCGGCAATCCGGCAACACAGCGGCCACTGCCGGATATCGCGGCATTGAGCGTAAAATAAAATCACGTTGAGGGAATCATGAAACTTTTCACCGCGTGCCTTGGCACCGAGACCCATACCCAAGCACCATTACCCACCGATCTTGCCGCATTCGAAAGCTCGCACCTGGTGCGCGGCGGCAAGCACGGTGATGTGCCGCACATGTTTGGTGCGCCATTGGTGATTTGGCGTGAACATGCCAAGGCCAAAGGCTGGGACGTGGTTGAAAGTTTATCGGCGTTTGCGACACCCTCCGGAATCACGATCCGCAAGGTCTATGAAGATTTGCGGGACGAAATCTTGGACGATCTGAAAGCCGCGATGCCCGTCGATGCCGTGATGCTCAGCCTGCATGGTGCCATGGTCGCCGAAGGTTATGACGATTGCGAAGAAGATTTGGTGCTGTCGATCCGGGCGATTGTCGGCAAAGACGTGCCGATTGCCGCCGAGTTCGATCTGCATTGCCACATCGGGCGCCGCTTCGTCGATGAGTTGACGGCACTCGTGATCTACAAGGAATACCCGCATACGGATTCCCGCGAGCGTGCCGAAGACCTTTGGCAGATCATGGAAGGCGTCTTTGAAGGGCGCACCAAGCCGGTGATCAGCAGCTTCGATTGCCGCATGATCGGTTGCTATCATACGACCCGCGAACCCATGCGCTCGTTCGTTGACGGCATGACCGCGCTGGAAGGTAAGGACGGCGTACTGGCGGTGTCACTCGGACATGGCTTCCCTTGGGGCGATGTGCCGAACGAAGGGACCCGCGTTGTCGTCGTCACAGATAACAACAAAGCGCACGGCGATGCGTTGGCGGAAAAACTCGGGCGTCAACTTTGGGATATCCGCGACGAGATCACACCGAATTTCGTAGATATAGATACTGCGATCACAGACGCACTCGCGACCGAAGGCGGCCCGGCCGTCATCGCCGACATGGCAGATAATCCCGGCGGCGGCGGTCCCGGGGACAGCACCTTCATTGTACGGCGCATGTTGGAGCGCGGCATCGGCATGGCCGCCGTCGGCGGCATTTGGGATCCGGTCGCGACCGGCATCTGCGTCGGTGCCGGAATCGGTGCGAAGTTTCCGCTCAGGGTTGGCGGCAAAACCGGCCCTGTCTCGGGGACACCGTTGGACCTCAATGTTGAGGTGAAAAACATTATTCAAGATGCCTATGTCGACAGCTTGGGTGGCTCGAAGCGATATCTGGGTGATGCCGCTTGGATTCACGCTGAAGGCATCGATATCGTTATTCATTCAGCCCGCACGCAAAACACCATGCCGCATTTTTTTGAAGCGCTCGGCATCGACCCGATGGCGCAGCGGATTTTGATCGTCAAATCGATGCAGCATTTTCACGCAGGGTATGCGCCGATTGCCAGCAAGATCATCTACTGCGCCGCACCGGGCACGCTGCTTTGGGATATGACCGAAGTTGCACATGAAAATATCGCACGCCCGGTATGGCCGGTTGATGCTGACCCCTGGACGATCAATGAACCACGTCCTTGGGCATGACGGCTAGAGTGGCAACTTAATCCGTACCCGCAGCCCCCCCATCGGGGAGTCTTCAAGACTGATATCGCCGCCGTGGGTCTGCACCGCATCGCGCGCAATCGTCATACCAAGCCCAACCCCACCGGTGCCGGGGTTGCGTGATGCCTCCATACGGTAAAATGGCCGAAATACCTCAGCCCGTTGGTCTTTTGGAATACCCGGACCATCATCATCAAAGACGATTTCAATCCCCTCCCCCCGCACCCCGGCGCGGATCGAGATATGCTCAGCATAACGCATCGCATTTTCGACCAAATTGGTCACGCAGCGGCGAAACCCGTTCGGACGCAAAGTAACATCGATCCGCCCTTCGGTGTGCAGATCAATACGCGCCCCTTGGCGACGGGCGTTCTCGGCGACGTCTTGCAGCAAAACGGAGAGGTTATATTTTTCCGGCGTTTCGCCGCCTTCACCACGCGCGAACGCGAGATAGCCCTCAAGCATACGCTCCATCTCGGCGATATCTTGTTTGAGGTCCTTGATATCTTCATTTACGCCGAGCATTTCCAGTTGCAGCTTCATACGCGTCAACGGCGTACGCAGATCGTGCGAGACGCCGGACAGCATATCGGTTCGTTGTGCAATTTGACGGCGAATACGGTCGCGCATCGCCATAAACGCGCTCGCAGCTTGGCGGACCTCGGTTGCCCCTTCGGGCTTAAACGCATCGAGTGTACGGCCTTTGCCGAAATCATCGGCCGCCATTGCCAAGCGCCGGATCGGCTTCACTTGGTTCCGCATGAAAACCATGGCGACGGCAAACAAGATCAACGAGGTGCCGACCATCCAAATCACAAATACATAGGTGGTCGAACTGAACAGCCGTTTTCGCGTCGTGGTAATTTTCAAAACGCCGTCGGGCAATTGTACGTCGATAGCGACGTCGTCGGGCAGCCCTTCACTGTCGATCACGAACGGCTTATTGACCATAGAGCGGAGCGACTCTGATAGCATTTCGTCCAACAAGCTGTCGGTCGCTGCAGGCTTGTTCGGCAAAATGCGGTCAGGATCAAACGACGCTTTAAATTCAAAGTGACGCGAAGCCAGCTCAAAAATCCAATCACGGTCTTCAGGGGTCGGGAAATCCCGCATTAAGCGAACCACCATCGCCGTATCACCGGCGACCGAACGCGCCAGGCGCAATGTCACTTTGTCCCAGTGCGATTCAAAAAAGATCAACGCCGAAACCACCTGCAACAGCACAAGCGGCGTCACGATGATCAGCAACGATCGTCCGAGCAACGACTTCGGCAAGAACCGCTTAATAAAAAGACCTAGCGATTGTCCGGCCACAGCACGTATCCTTTTCCCCGCACGGTTTTCAAGTAGCGCGGTTCGCGCGGATCACGTTCAATTTTACGCCGAAGGCGCGTGACCTGCACATCTACGGCCCGACTTTCGTTGTCCGCTTCTGTCGCCTGTGCCAGTTCATCACGGGTCATCACTTGGCCGGGGCGACCCGCGAGAGTACGCAGCAATACGGTCTCAACTTCGGTCAAATGAACGCGCCGACCGCGCCGCTTCATTTCGCCGCGCTCCATCGAAAACACCGCTTCACCAAAATAGACTTCGCGGTTTTCCGGCGATTGCGCACGGGCACGTTTGAGAATGTTGTGTATCCGTAAAACCAGCTCACGCGGCTCAAACGGTTTTGTCAGATAATCGTCGCCACCTTTTTCGAGGCCACGGATCCGGTCTTCGCTTTCCGTCATCGCTGTCAGCATCAAGATCGGGGTTTGGTCTTTTTGCCGCAGGCGCTCCGCAAATTCGAGGCCATTTTCGCCCGGCATCATCAGATCCAAAACGATCAAGTCGAAGGCCAAGCCCTGCATCAAGCGCCGCGCGTCTTCGGCGTTGCTGGCCGGTGCGACCAAAAAACCGTTGTCACCAAGATACTTGGCGATCAAGTTGCGCAGTCGGTCGTCATCATCAACGACCAGGACATGCGGCATATCTTCGGCAGTGGCGGGTGCATCCATCATACAGGCATTCTAGACGTTCATCGCACCGGGGTCATGTCTGAGGTTTCTCTTGAAATATTGGCAGCCTTACGATGCCTCATCCCTATAACGAAGAACCCGGTCCCGATCTTCTTCATTGATAATGCCCCGCATCACGGTACGGAAGCCAGCCACGGCATCTGCACCGGCATCACGAAATGCAGCGGCAACGCGTCGGCTTTGGCGATCCGTCAACTGGCGTTCTAAAGACGCGCCTTTATCTGTCAGATACAAACGACGACGGCGTCGGTCATTGGCATCGGTTTCTTGAGTAATAAAGGCCTCGTCTACCAATTGGCTCAGCACCCGAGACAGGCTTTGCTTGGTTATTTTTAAGATCGCGAGCAATTCACCCACAGAAATGCCTGGATTCGCGCCAACGAAATAAATGATGCGGTGATGCGCACGACCAAAATCGAAGGCATCCAGGACCGCATCCGCCTCGCCGGTAAAGTCACGGTAGGCGAAAAACAAAAGCTCAATGGCTTCGCGCAAATCTTCATCGCGCAGAAACAGTGGATTAACGCGAGGGCGGCCGCGGGTTTGTTGATCGGACATACCGCACTTTCCTAGGCATGATGAGTGAAGTCAAGAAAATTGGTCAGTGTTATTGACATATATTCTTTTCGCTGCTAGAACACGCAACATCCAAGTTGTTGAAACCTAATGTACGAAAGAAAATTACAATGTCTGGTCCTGACTTCGCAAATCATGATGGCAAGATTTGGTATAATGGTGAGATTGTGGATTGGCGCGACGCCAAAGTCCATGTGCTGACCCATGGCCTGCATTATGCGTCGTCAGTCTTTGAGGGTGAACGTATGTACGGCGGCAATATTTTTAAATTGCGCCAGCATACGGAACGGCTGTTCTATTCCGCTGGCGAACTCGGGTTCAAAATTCCCTACAGCATCGAAGAGATCGACGCGGCGTCAATTAAGGCCTGCGAGATCAACGGGATTACGGACGGGTATATTCGCCCCATCGCATGGCGCGGCAGCGAGATGATGGGCGTGTCAGCGCAGCACAACACCATTAACGTGGCCATCGCGGCATGGGAATGGCCGTCGTACTTCTCGCCGGAAGCACGGATGAATGGGATCAGCCTGCAGATCGCCAAATGGAAACGCCCGAGCCCGGAAACTGAGCCTGTGCACGCCAAAGCCGCCGGACTTTATATGATTTGCACCCTGTCCAAGCACACCGCCGAAGCTGCCGGTCATCAAGACGCCTTGATGATGGATTATCGCGGGCAAATCGCCGAAGCGACCGGTGCCAACGTGTTCTTTTTTATGTCGGACGGAAAACTCCACACGCCGACGCCGGACTGTTTTTTGAACGGCATCACCCGCCAAACCGTCATCGAGCTTGCCAAAAAACGCGGCATTGAAGTGGTCGAACGCGCGATTATGCCCGAAGAAATGGCGAATGCCAGCGAGTGCTTCTTGACCGGTACCGCCGCCGAAGTGACTCCGGTCGCGAAAATCGGCGACTACAGCTTCACGCCGGGGGATGTATCCCGAAACCTGATGGAAGACTACGATCGTGCCGTCGGCAAAACCAAAGCAGACGCCGCCGCATAATCTTTCTTCGGACACTTACGCAACAAAAAGCGGCGCGTGCCGGGTCATCCGGACGTGCCGTTTTCTTTTTGCGACTCCTCTTTACAACAATTAAATGATTGTTTAAGTGTTGTATTATGAGTTTGAAAATTCCCCGTGCCTGTTTGCCCGCGCCGGACACAGACGTTCAGCGCACAATTGCGGACCTGTTTCACTTGCTGGGCGACCCGACAAGGTTAAGCATTGTTTATGCGTGCCTCACAGCACCTTTGGCAGCCGGTGATATTGCGCGCGCGGTCGGCATATCACCATCACTCGCGAGCCACCATCTTCGGTTGTTAAAGGCGGCACGTCTGGTCCGCGCGGAACGACGCGGCAAGAATATTTATTACGCTGCCGCAGATGATCACGTACGACGCATCCTCGAAGATATGGCCGAGCATGCGCTTGAACCCATCGCCAAGGAAGAGGCACGCAAATGAGCGCACATTGCGGTCACGATCACAGCATTTCAGCCACTGGCCCTGCAGCACGTCGCGCGCTTTGGGCGGCGCTGGTGATTAACGCGACCATGGTCATCGTCGAACTGTCTGCGGGCGTGCTCGGCGGCTCGGTTGGTCTGCAAGCCGACGCAGCCGACTTTTTCGGCGATTCAGTGAACTACGGTTTGTCGCTGATGGTCCTCAATCTCGGCCTGATTTGGCGCACGCGCTTGGCGACATTAAAAGGCAGCGTGATGGGTCTGTTCGGCGTCTGGGTCACCGGGATGATTGTCTATCATGCGCTCAATGGGACCGTGCCTTCAGCACCTTTGATGGGCGGCATTGGGGCCTTGGCATTGCTCGCCAATCTCACCTGCGCGGTCATTCTGTTTCGCTTTCGGGGCGCCGACGCCAACATGAAAGCAGTTTGGGTCTGCACCCGGAACGATGCGCTTTCAAACGTCGCGGTCATCATTGCAGCGTCAGGCGTTTGGGCATCGAACAGCGGTATCCCCGATTTGGTCGTCGCTGCTATCATCGGTGGCCTCGCCATGTTTGGCGCCATCGAAGTGCTGCGCGCCGCCAGGCAGGAGCGGCGACATGGGGTCGCGTTACCGGTTGGTAGCGACGATTGATTTATCGCAATGACGCGACTCAACGGCACGCATTAGGGTGGGTCAATCTCTCCAAATATGAGGACCCCTATGCCCACGCCAGACTTTGATGCTTATGCACCTGCAAAAATAACCGAACGCGTCGAAGCCGCCGGTGTCAGCAAAGCCGAACTCGGATTCATTTCGACATTGGTGCTCGCCATTTTAGCCGGCGCCTTCATCGCATTCGGCGCGATGTTGTTCACGCTTATTGTGACCGGGAGTGATCTCGGCTTTGGACCAACACGCCTGTTGGGAGGCATCGGCTTTTCGTTGGGGCTGATTTTAGTCGTGATCGCGGGGGCAGAGCTTTTTACAGGGAACAATTTGATCGTCATGGCCTGGGCGGACGGCAACGTCTCGACAGCGAAGCTAATGCGCAACTGGACGATTGTTTTTATCGGCAATCTGATCGGTGGCTTCGCCATGGCGGTTCTCGCTGATTTGTCAGGGGCGTTTTCTATGAACGCGGGTGCTGTCGGCGACACAGCCATCGCCATTGCGGAAGCCAAAATCGCCCTGCCGCCGCTGGAAGCGTTCGTGCGCGGCCTTTTGTGCAACGCCCTTGTCTGCCTTGCCGTATGGCTGTGCTTTGCCGCGCATTCGGTGACAGATAAAATTCTCGCCATTGTGTTTCCGATTTCAGCGTTCGTGGCGCTCGGCTTCGAACACTCCATCGCCAATGCTTATTTGATCCCTGCCGGCTACCTCGCCGGTGCCGACAACGTTGACCTTGGCGGCTTCATCGCCAATATGATTCCCGTAACGGTTGGAAATATTGTCGGCGGCAGTGTTTGCGTCGCCTTGGTGTATTGGTTGGTTTATGGACAACGCAACAAAGATCAAGACGGCACACCTTGATCCGCAACGCTTTTTAGATGCACAAGCGCCGGTCTATGCGGCGGTCCTCGAAGAACTCGCCGACGGCAACAAGCAAACCCATTGGATGTGGTTTATTTTCCCGCAGATCGCAGGCCTCGGCAGCAGCGAGACATCGAAAAAGTTCGCCATCCCGACACTTCAGGCGGCCCAAGACTATCTCGCGCACCCGATACTGGGTAAACGCTTGCGAGAATGTACTTCAAAGATTTTCATCCATGCCGACCGCGAGCCGACGACGATATTCGGTGACATCGACGCGCTGAAATTTCGCTCGTCGATGACGCTGTTTGATGTTGCAGCGCCCGAAGACGAAACCTTATTCGATGTCGCACTCGCAATCTTTTTCGGCGGTGGACGGGATCACGAAACGCTGCGAATTCTCAACGCTTAGAAATTATCCTTAAGGCGCCGCACTTCGGCAAACACATCAACAACGTCAGCACCTTGCATACCCAGGGTCGCTTGAAGATCCGCGCTGGACGGGCGCAGGAACGGGTTCGTCGCCCGCTCTTGACCAAGGGTCGACGGCACCGTCGGCACCCCTTGTTGCCGCTTGGCGTCGACATCCCGCATCAGCGCCTGCAACGCTTCGTTCTGCGGTTCGACGGTCAATGCGAAGCGACCGTTGGATTGAGTATATTCGTGCGCGCAATAGACCTGCGTGCTGTCCGGCAGCGCATCAAACTTGGCTAACGAGTTGACCATCTGTGCCGGCGTGCCTTCGAACAAGCGCCCGCAACCCATCACGAATAGGGTATCACCGCAAAACAACGCTTCAGAGTCTTCAAACCAATATGCGATATGGCCCCGAGTGTGGCCGGGCACATCAAACACACGGGCCGATGATGCGCCGAGTTGGACCGTATCGCCGTCACCCACTTCGACATCTATCCCCGGAATCCGATCCCGGTCGGCGCGCGGCCCGACGATGGTACAACCGGTGCGCTTTTTGATCTCAAGATTGCCGCCGGTATGATCGCCGTGATGGTGGGTGTTCAAAATATGCGTAAGTGTCCAACCAGTCTGATCCAACGCCTCAAACACGGGGCCGGTGACCGCAGGGTCCACCACCGCCGTTGCCCCGGTTTCCGGGCAATGCGCTAAGTACACGTAGTTGTCGTTCAAAACCGGGATTTGTTTGATATCCAGACGGCTCATATCGCATCTCCTAAATAAGAAACCCCGCCGTTTCTGGCGGGGTCCCGTAAATCTCTATGACCCTAACGGGCGCTTAAATATTTTGCTCAATCCACTGCATGAGCTGGCTTTTCGGCAGTGCACCGACTTTGGTGTCGGTGACTTCGCCATTTTTGAACATGATCAACGTCGGAATACCGCGCACGCCATAAGTGCTTGGAGTTTCCGGATTATCGTCGATATTGATTTTAGCAATCGTCACGCGGTCACCCATCTCGTTCGAGATTTCTTCGAGCGCAGGTGCGATCTGTTTGCACGGACCACACCATTCAGCCCAGAAATCGACGACGACGGGACCCGACGCGCCGAGCACATCGTCTTGAAAAGAGCTGTCGGTTACTTGTTTGGGCATGACTGGATTCCTTCGAATTTCCTCGGAAAATATAGCTTGGTGTTCTGTCGATACTACGCGGATAGCGCCACAGCACCAATGCGTTTCGTTGCATAGAAACTAGGTAGGTCCCGATACCCCGTCAAGGTGCGTGGGCTGCCAACATATTATCCGGCAGTTCCATCCACTTAGGCCCATCTGTCCACAATAAAATCGCGCGCACGGGCAGACTCGGGAAGATACCGCTGAGGGCTGCGCGATATGTGGCCATCTGCCGCAAATAGGTCTCGCTGACATCTTCGATTCGGTCAGGTGACGGCCTGTTGGTCTTAAAATCAATGATCAACACGGCATCCGGCGTCACCACCAAGCGGTCAATCTGACCGCTGACGGCGCGCGGGCCCTGCTGCGTATCGGTCACGCCGGCAATCGGCACTTCGGCGCGGGCCCCTGGGCCGAACGCTGCGGACAACGCGGGATTTTCCATAACAGCCATCACTTCGTCGGTGAGCGCCGCCTGTGCATCCGCGTCAAACCCATGAACCGGGCGCGCGACGAACGCTTGGCAGGCCTGACGCCGTGCGCCGGGGTCGAGTTCAGGCAGCGTCTGCATCAACGCGTGCACCACCAATCCCCGCTTAAAGCGTTGTCCGTTGTCGCCCCCCAAAGGTGAGCGCACCGGCGGCTCAGTACCGTCGGGCCGAGACGGGCTGAGCGGGGTTGAGGGCAGCGGCTCTGGCCCAGGCGGCACCTTCGCCCAATCCGGCAGCGTCGCGCCCGTCGATTCGGCAGCCGCGATGCCGCCATCACCATCCGGCGCATCTGCGGTCTGCGGCTCGGCATAAACCAACCGCGACCGACCATCCGCTTCATCCACCGTTGTGCCGATTTCAGCCATGGCACCGGACACCATGCCGTGCCATGACAAGTCTTTCGGCGCCTGCTTCGTCGTGTAGCCGGCCACATACAGCCGATCTTTGGCGCGGGTCAGTGCGACGTACAAAAGCCGCCGGTATTCTTCGAGCGTGGCGTTACGCCGAGCCTCCTTCAACGCCGCCAGGGCGGCGGTTTCGTTGCCCGCATGGCCCGGCCATACCGGGACGCCGTCATCTTCAAACCAACGAATCTTATCTTCGTTCTGGCTCGCCGGAACAGAGCCCGCATCGGCCAGAAAGACGATTTCCGCCTGCAAGCCTTTGGCGCCGTGCACGGTCATCACACGCACTTCATCACGGCCTTGTTCCAAGTCACGCTTTACCTCGGTCGTGCCGGTTTCCAGCCAGTGTAGGAAACCTTCCATGGACGGCACATGATCACGCTCAAAGTCCAACGCGGCCGAAAGGAACTCGTCGATGGTATCGGCGGCATCGGGCCCGAGGTCACGGATCAACGCGACCCGTCCATCTTCACCGTTCAGCGCTTCGGCAAAAAATTCAAACGGCGGCATAAAGTCGGCGCGCCCGCGCCAGGTCGCGATCTTGTCCCATGCCGCTTTATAAGCGGGCGTGGTATCCCGCAGTCTCGAAAGCGCTGTAATCAGACGAACCCCATCGCCTCGATCATAGGCCACATTATACAAATCCGTTTCGGAGAGCCCGACCAAGGGGCCTTTCAACACCGTCGCGGTGTTAAGATCATCTTCGGGCAGCAACGCCAACCGGCCCAGTGCGATCAAATCCTGCACCGCCAACTGATCAACCAAGTTCATCCGGTCCCGACCGGATACCGGCACGCCGCGATCCTTCAACGCCGCCGTCATCGCCTCGGCCACACCTTTGCGCTTTTGCAGCAAAATTAAGATGTCACCTGGCTTTATCGGTCGGCCCTGCGCGGGGAGCACTTCCCCTTTGTCGAGCCATCCCTTGATGGTGTCGGCAATGCGTATGACAACGCGATTAATGGCGCTGTTGGCCGAAATATGATCCAGCGGCGCATCCCAAGGCTCGTCCTTTGCATCATCTTCGGTCGGCTCTTCGAGCGGCCATAGTTCGACCGCGCCAGCCTGCCCGGTGCGCGCTGAAACATGGCGAACCTTGGCATCGTTGAAACTGAGCCCGCGTGCGGCGTCTTCATTTTCAAAAACCTTGTCGACGACCTTGAGCACAGCGGGTGCCGAGCGAAAACTTTCCGCCATCGCGACCGGAAGCCAAACACGACCCGCACCGCTCACCCGGTCTTCGAAAGCTGCGCGCATTTCGCCAAACTTGCGGGGGTCTGCCCCTTGGAAGCTATAAATCGATTGCTTCTCATCACCCACCGCAAACACCGTGCGCGGGCCTTCGGCGGTTTCTTCAAAGCGGCTTTGGCCGGAGAAAAAGTCACTCGCAACCTCTTCGATCACCCGCCACTGTTCAGGGCTGGTGTCTTGCGCCTCGTCGACCAGAACATGTTCTATGCCGCCGTCCAATTTATAATGAACCCAACTGACACCGGACGGCGAGTTCAACAACCCGGACGCGCGCTCAATCAAGTCATCGTAATCGAGCCGACCACGGTGGCGTTTAATGTCCTCGTAGGACGCATTGAGCGCAGCGCCGATGCGAATCAGAGCCTGGGTTGAAAACGCCGCATCAATCGCTTTCAAGGTATCCAACGTTTCAATCAGGCGTCCGCCGTATGCGACCGCCAGCGCCTGGGCGCCAGGGTCGAACGCATCGGCATCTTTGGTGACGAGACGCTTCTCGCTCCGTACCTCAGCCTTCTCGGTAACGAAGATTTTCACAATATCGTTCCGCCACCCCAGCATCCTTGCTTCGACCGACATCGCCAGCCACGCGCGCACCGTAGTAGCAAACGTCACATTGCCCGGCGCGCCATGATCCCAAGCGGCACACAGACGCTCAAGTATCGCGACATCGTCGGCGTTCACATCACATGCCTGACGGATCACATCATCGGCGGTCTGTCCAGGTGCGATGCCGAGCGCCCGATAGACCGCATCGCATAACGTGTCGGCGCCGCCGTGCACCGCCAGCGCATGGCGAAACTTTGCCCGGTTACCGTCAAGCTCACGGATCAGGGATGCAAAGCCATCTTCATCGACCATGCCGGCAATCGCGGCCAAGGCGTCGGTCAGTGCGGTGCCCTGGGCCTCAGCCTCATTCAGCATATGATCGCGAGCATCCAGCTGCGTTTCGCGCTGATCACGTTCATCCATCACCCGAAAATCCGGCGCGATCCCCGCTTCCAACGGAAAGCGGCCAAGCAGCGATTCACAGAAAGAATGTATGGTGCGAATCCGCAAACCTTCGGGGGCTTCCAATGTCAGCGCAAAAAGCTGTTTGGCGCGGGTCAGCAGCGCGGCGTCGATATCTCTCTCACCGAGCGCCCGGAGTTCGAGGGTCAGCACCTCGTCGCCCATCGCCGACCAACCGCTCAACAACGCAGACAAGCGGTTTGCCATTTCTGCCGCCGCCGCCTTGGTGAATGTCAGGCACAAAATCCGCTCCGGTGCGACACCGCCGAGCAACAACCGCGAAATACGGTCGACCAACACGCGGGTCTTACCGGTCCCCGCGTTTGCCGACACCCAAACCGATGCTTCGGGCGCAGCGGCTGAAATCTGTGGGCCAGTGCGGTTGCTGGCTTTAGGCATCGTCGTGTTTGCCGGTTCGGTCATTCGTCGTCGCCCCCGCCGGCACGCCATGCGGCCACGCGTGCCAGATGGTCGTAATCACCAAAACGACTTTCGAACTGTGGGCGCGGGCTTGAAAGATAGGGTGTTTTTTCGTCGGCGAATTTAACGATCAGACGGCCGACACCATCAAGCGTGCGGTTTACCACATCCGCGACATCGAGCTTTAACGCGATCGCCTTACCCGGCGTGCGTCCGCCCGAAACATGAATGTACATCAGTTGCGCCACCTTTTCTCTCGGCACACCTTTGAAAGCGCCTTCTTGCGCCATCACCGCTTCGAGGGGCAGTTGCGGACAAAGGCCGGAGTCGACCTGCGGAGCACTCGGCGGGCTGCCGGTTTTATAATCCAAAATCGCAAGGCCCAAGCCCGGCATATGATCGATACGGTCCGGCTTAGCGGTGATCTTAAAGCCCCCTGAGACCGCGTCGATAACATGTTCACCCTGATCTTCGATGAACGACACTTGCCATCCATCGTTCAGCCGTTCGCGTTGCCAATCCACAAACCAATGTGCGATGCGCTGGAAGCGAGGCCACCAAAACGCCCGCACACCGGGACGTGCCAGCATTGGCGCAAACACATCGCGGCCTATGTCAATCAATCTTCGCTCGGCATCGTCCGGCAAGCGGTCCGGGTACGCGCGCACGAATTTTTCCAGCGCATCGTGAATCATAATGCCTTTGTCCGATGCCCCGGGGTCCGCGTCCAAAGGGTCCAAAACTTTGAGTCGCAAGATATGACGTGCATAGACCGCGTATGGGTCACGGATCAGCGTTTCTATCTGCGTCACCGACAAACTCTTGGGACGCGCCGAGGTCGGCGGGCAAGGTCTGGGCGCAGCCGGCCGTGTGTGCTTGACTCGGTCCAAGGCCGTCGCCCAGCTGAGCCAGGCTTCATCTGCGCTAGGCGCCAGCGGGTTCGTGAGCCCGGCACGCGCAAACAGGTTATCAAGCCTAGCCAACCAACGTGACGGCACTGTCGGCGCGCCGCCGACCCGGTCGGCCCGAGTGATGACCACCTCTTTCGCCGCTAAGGCTTGCTGAAAATCATGGGCGGTCAGGCCGATCCGCCGCTCAGGCGCCTCTAAGCCCATGTCGGTCATCATCGGGCGGCTCATCCACGGATTGGTTTCAGGCGCAGGCGGCCATGTGCCTTCATTAAGGCCACCCAAAATAACGGTATCAGCATGCTGCAAGCGGGCTTCTAAAAGGCCCCAGATGAATAGGCGTGGATGCGCGCCAAAGCGTGGGCGTACGACACGACCATCCATCAAGCGTTCCAGCATGCCTGGATACGCCGCACCCTCAAGCGGGCCTAAAACCGACACCGAGTCCGCAAGCTCGGCCACGAACCGGGCTACTGCCTCGCCAGCGTCCCCGGCCCACAGCCGCTGTGCACCCTGCTCTTCGTCACTTGCGGCCAAGGCTTCGGCGCTGGCAACGTGCGCCGAGAGCACATCGCTGTAAGGCACATCCGAAGTGCCCATCATTTGCATCAACGGTGACAGCGCCTTGTCGATCCGATCAAGCAACGGACGCAACCGCGCGAATTTTTTATCATCATCGACCAGCGCCTGCAGCCCTTTGATCCCCGGCGCAGGCCGAGGCCCGAGCAGCACCGAAATTTCGAGCCCTCGCACCAGATCACGAAAATCGGCGACTGCCATCCCGCCTGCCGCCAGCGGATGTTTTAAAAGTGCCAGGAGCGCAACGGGTGCCAATCGCTCTCGCGCACAATCGGCAACCAAGCGCAGAAAGGCACCGGGCGGCGTCGACGCCATCGGACGACCCGCGGAATCATCCAACTCGACACCCCAGCGCCCAAGCGCTGCCGTGACGCGCCGTGCCAAGGCGCGATCCGGCGTCACCAGCGCACAGGTTTTACCGGGTGTTTCCAACTGACGCCGCATGATCAAGGCAATCGCTGCGGCTTCTTCGGCAGGGCCCGGACAGTCAAGCCGCGTGACCCCGGCCAAGCCTGCGCCGAGCGTTGCCACATCCGGCAGCGGCGACCGGGGAGCGCTTGCCGGGGCCAAGGCCGACGACAATATGCGGCCACGCGCTTGGCTATCTGCATCCGCTGACGCCGTGATTGTACCGACATCATCCCGCGCAACACCGAGCCGCAGCAAAAGTTGCTTGAGACCGAACTGCGGATGCGTCGGCCCCAAAAGGGCCCAGGCATCTTCGGGCATATCCTGATCAAGACCCGGCAAAATAACCGCCCCCTTGGGCAAGCTGGCAATCACCGACAACAGATCAGCGGTGGCCGGGATTGAACCGGTGGAACCGGCGGCAATCACCGGCGTCGTCGGCGGCGTTTCAGACCACAAACGCGCTTGGCCGCGCAGAAGGGCATTCCGCCGCGCCGCCGGGTCGAGCGCACCTTCGAGAGCCAGAATATCCGGCCACGTCGTGATAATAATATCGAGGAACCGGAGAACCTTCTGCCAATGTTCGGCATAATTATCTGCGACCAGCGTTGCTAAGGCACCAGGGTCACAGTCTTCGGTCGCCATCCGGTCAATGAGCTTACCAAGTTCCAATGCCAACGCCGTTGCTTGCGCCGGCTGCATGCTATGATCCGGTAATGCCATCACGGCGCGGGTTAGCAGCAGTTGCCGCTTCAAACCTGGGATCGCGGGAGGTAGGTCTGCAGCACTGGCGGCACCCGGCTCTTGCCCGGCCTCAAAAATTGCAAGTTCGTCTTCGTCGATATCGCCTAACGGCATTAAGCGCGGCAGCAACGCCGTGCGCCCGCCACCTTGACGCAAGAACGCATCGGCAAGCGCGCGACACGCACGCCGGGTCGGCAGCAAAATCCGCATTTCGGCCAGCGCCATCGGGTCACCGCCGGCATCTTCGATCAACCGGGCGGCTAACGCGTCGACAAACGCCGTGCCGCTGTCGATGGAAAAAATCCGCGGCGTCAGCGCATCAAACATTTAAGTGGATCGCTTTTGTTGACCGGCGAACGGTATGCTCACAAATTTTTCCGCGTCCGCCAAACCCTCAGGCGTACCGATATGAAACCATTCGCCGTCATGAATGATTCCGTAAAGGCGCTCATTGGCGAGCGCCTGATCAAACAGCACGTTGAGCGAAAATGCACCGTCCGGGGCATCGGCAAAAAGCCGTGGGTGCAGAATTTGCACCCCGGCAAACAGCCAGGGCGCGGCCTCGCCTTCGGGACGGCGATCAAGCCGACCCAGGGGGTCTGCGATAAAATCGCCGATCCCGGTATACCCATTGCCGTAAACGGTTGAATGCAAAAGCAAGAGCGCTTCCATTAATTCATCATCCCACGCGTCGGCCAGCCGATGCAGCGTGTCTTCGAATCCGTTCAGCCAAAATGCATCAGCATTGGCAACATAGAACGGCTGTGTGCCCAATTCGGGCATAGCGTTTTGAATACCGCCACCGGTCTCAAGCAGATCAGACTCCTCACTGAATACGATCTCAGCGCGGTCTTCAGCGTCCAAATAGGCGCGGATTTGCTCACCCCGGTAATGCAGATTGACGACAATCCGCGTCACACCGGCGGCGACAAAGCGGTCGACGACATGGCCGATCAACGGTTTCCCGGCCAGCGGCACCATTGGTTTGGGCACCGTATCGGTAAGCGGACGCATACGTTTACCCATGCCGGCGGCAAGGATCATGGCTGTTGTCGGTACGCTGGTCGTCATCACGTTGGCGCTCTCATCAACCTTTTGTGCTTTGATTATTTAAACTGGGGGCCACGCGCAGCTCGGCCGGCACGTGACGCTTGAACCAGTTGGCGACCGACGACAATGCCGGATGCGCGAGGCTGTTTTCCAGCAATGACCAAACATGCGGAATGTGTGCCAGGTATTGCGACTTACCGTCCCGTCTGGATAGACGCGTGAAAATGCCGATCACCTTGGCATGTCGGCCAGCGCCTAAAACCGCCATTTCATGGCGCAATGCAGATTCATCTATATCTTCCATCGCCGCCAAGTAGCGCTGGATCAGATGTTCTTTGAGGTCGGATGCGACATCGCGTCTGGCATCTTCGACCAATGACATCAGATCGTACGCTCTGGCGCCCGAAAGTGCGTCCTGGAAATCCAATAGCCCGCATCGCGCGGTACCGGTCCGATCTGGGAGCCACATCAGATTGTCCACATGATAGTCCCGCAGCACCAACGTTTCTCGCTTTGTGGCCAACGCGGCAAGGGTTTCCTGCCAGACCGCTTCATAGTCGCCCCGCGCAACTTGGCCGACGTCCCGGTCGCTGACCGCCGGCAAAAACCAATCGACGAATAACATCACCTCTGCCATCAGATGGTCCATGTCGTAGGGCGGAATATCTTCGGGCAAGTTTTCCGACGCAGCGGTTTCATGCAGTTGCACCAAGGTATCGATAGCAAGCTCATACAGCATTGCCTCGTCGCCGCCAGCGGCGAGTTCACGCGTGTAGGTCTGGTCGCCCAAGTCTTCGAGCAACAAAAACCCACGCTTCTCGTCCTCGAATAAAATTCTCGGCGCGCTGAAACCGTGCTGAGTGAGATATTTTGCGACACGCACAAACGGCGTGATGTCTTCGTGCTCCGGCGGTGCGTCCATCAACACGGCAGCCCGATCACCTTTGCTGACGCGGTGATAACTGCGGAACGAGGCATCCGCGGCAAGCGGCGCAACCGCAGCCCCCGCCCATCCTGCGTTGGCCAGAAATGTCTTTTGCGCATCGATGCGCGGTTTCATGCCTCGCCTCCGATAAATATGCCTTTAAGCCGCGCGGCCCAGGCCGGGTCACCGCTGATTGTAATATCGCGCATGGCTTCGTTCTCCCCTTCGGTCAGGGTGACCCGAAGATGTGCTTTGGGCAAGTAAGGACCAAGTCGATCCGGCCATTCAATCAAGCTCACGGCATCGACAAACGCATCTTCAATGCCAAGCTCAAACGCTTCGTCCGGGTCTTCCAGGCGATACAGGTCAAAATGCCAAACTTCGAGGTCGCCACGCGGATAGGTCTGCACCAAGGTGAAAGTCGGGCTCGGCACGTCTTCGGGTTCGCCCGGCAAAGCGTTGATAAGGGCGCGGGCGAACGCGGTTTTACCCGCGCCGAGTCCACCCTCCAGCGTCACCACATCTCCGGCTCGCAACAGTGGCGCCAATCGCTGCGCAATTGCTTCGGTCGCATCAAGGCTTCCGGCTTTCAAATCAGCAAGGTTGGCATGGTCAATCGACATAGTGCGGTTGTATCGCCGTGTTTAAGCGCGAACAAGGCTTGAACGGCAGGGCCGCGCGACCCATCCTTAGACAGCATCAAATTCGATTTGGATCAGCCGTTGACCGTACCCACGCCGCAACCAGCTTTTTCGACAGACGTCGCCGTCATCGGCGCCGGACCGGTCGGCCTGTTCACAGTGTTTCAATTTGGCATGCTGGGCATGAAATGCCGCATCATCGATTCGCTGGAAGCCATCGGTGGACAGTGCACTGCGCTTTATCCAGAAAAGCCGATCTATGATATTCCCGGTTATCCAGAAATCTCCGGTGGACGCCTGATCAGCGCGTTAGAGCGCCAGGCAGAGCCGTTTGCCCCTCATTTTCATCTCAACCAACAGGTCATCGGGCTTGAGGGAAACGCGGGCGCATTTCATATCACCACCTCGCAAAACACCATGATCGCTGCGAAAGTCGTGATCATCGCGGCCGGCGTCGGCGCGTTCGGACCGAAACGCCCACCGCTGCCAAACATCGAAACGTTTGAAGCCGCGGGACCTGGCCTCGGCGTGAACTACATGGTTCGCCGCACCAAAGACTTTGCCGGCAAGCGTGTTGTCATCGCAGGCGGAGGCGACAGCGCCGTCGACTGGGCCGTCATCCTGGCGGGCGTCGCAGCAAAAGTCATCGTTGTACACCGACGCGCCACCTTCCGCGCTATGCCGGAAAGCGTTCGACAGCTGGAATCCCTTGTTGAAGATGGTAGCGTCGAACTCATGACACCATTTCAATTGGCAGGTGTATCCGGCACCGACGGTACGTTACAGACCGTCACCATCGCCGACTTGGACGGCAACGCACGTGCTATCGACGCAGATGTCTTGCTGCCGTTCTATGGGTTGTCGCAAGACCTGGGCCCGATTCGTGACTGGGGTTTGGGCGATAGCCGGCGTGGAGTCGCGATCAATCCGGTCACGGCAGAAACAGGTCGTGCCGGCATCTTTGCCGTCGGCGACGTGGCCGAATATCCAGGAAAACTGAAATTGATCTTAACAGGTTTTTCTGAAGCCGCTTTCGCCGCCCATCGCGCCCACGATATCGTGTTTCCCGAAGAAGCTTTGCACTTTGAATATTCAACCACCAAAGGCATCCCACGACCTGGCGACATGTCATAAATTCATTGTCGAGGATCCACAACAGACCATCGATGAATTTATTATCCGATTTTTAGGGGGAAATTTTTATGCGTGAAATTGATATTGCGCGGGCACGCGCGGAAACGCCGGGCGTGCAGAATGTTCTGCATTTTAACAATGCCGGCGCAGGCCTGATGCCGCAGCCGGTTTTGGATGCGCTGACGACACATTTGCAGCTTGAAGCCAATATTGGTGGTTACGAGGCAGCAGCGGCAACGCTAGCCCAACGAGAAAACACCTACGAGTCGATTGCGCGGCTGTTGAATGCGAAACCTGAAGAAATCGCACTTGTCGAAAATGCCACGGTGGCATGGCAAATGGCGTTCCATGCGATGATCAAAGCTTTTAAGCCTGGCGACAAAATCCTTACCGTCGAGGCCGAGTACGCAACGAATTTTATTAGTTACTTGCAGGCCAAACGCGACCATGGACTAGAGATCGTCGTCGTCCCCAGCGACGAAACCGGCAGCGTCGACCTGGCCGCATTGGAATCGATGATCGATAATCAGGTGAAGCTGATTTCGATGACACACATCCCGACCAATGGCGGCTTGGTCAATCCCGCCGCCGCGGTTGGCGCCGTCGCCAAAAAAGCCGGCGTACTGTATCTGCTGGATGCCTGCCAATCCGTCGGCCAGGTGCCCGTGGACGTTGCAGAAATCGGCTGCGATGCGCTGTCGGTGACCGGCCGCAAATACCTACGCGGCCCACGCGGCACAGGGTTTTTATATATGCGCGAAGACTTGGCGAACCGCTTGGAGCCACCGTTCTTGGATTTGCATGCGGCCAAATGGACCGGGGCAGAGAGCTATGAGGTGCGTCCGGGCGCCAAGCGGTTTGAGAATTGGGAGTTTTATGTTGCAGGCGTTGTCGGGCTCGGGGTTGCCGTCGACTATGCATTGAACTTTGGCATGGATGCGATCCACGCCCGCCTTTCGGGCTTAGCCGATAAATTGCGTGATCAGTTAGACGCAATCGCCGGCGTTCGTGTAACTGACATTGGACGTGAGAAGGCCGGTATTGTGACGTTCGTCAAAAACGGCATTGATCCACTGTCGATCAAAGAAAGCCTCAGCCACCAAAAAATAAACGTCAGTGTTTCAGGTAGCAGTTCGACGTTGTTGGATATGGATAAACGGGGCTTGGCGCAGGTGGTTCGCTCGTCGGTGCATTACTATAACGATGAAACCGAGATTGCGCGGTTCTGCGCAGCGGTCGAAGCGCTTTAACGAGGGCCCCGCACTTGAGCATCGGTGAAGTAGGTTTGGATGCGCGCAAAGTACGTCCCCCGGAAATCCGGATTACAAGCCTCGACGCCATCCATTTCACCGGCTGTCAGGCCTTGCTGACCTTCATCGGTGGCGAGGATGCGGGCCAGCGCATCGCCATTTGCGCCGCCTGATATCCCAAACCGAATAAGTTCCATCCGGATCGGGGTCTCTAACGCCGGGCCATATGCGATCCGGTTCATACGCGCAATTTCTCTGGCAACGCCAACCAAGTAAGCAACATAAAAGCGTGCCCCTTCGGCATCGCCCCGTGTCGGAGCACGATCCGCCAAAGTTTCATCCAAAATGCGAATGGTTTCGTTCAGCTTGTCGAGCGCATCATCAAGCGCAAACGCGCCGCCAGACGGCCGTTTGATCTTTTGCGCTTGGCGCGGCTTGGCACGCTTGCGCCCTGCGGCCAGCATCGTCCGCACCAGCATGAATACAATGCCGCCAAGGATAACGACGATACAAAGCGTTTGCAGATCCAATGTCAGGTCCTTCGATCAAATAAGGGGCGCTGCTTATTCCGCCGCTTCGTCTGTTACAATAGCATGATCTGCATCAAAGGGTGCAAGCCCACTTATGTTTTCGCCGTCAATCGGCAACCGACAAATCACACTAGTGCCACGTGCTTTATTGGACTTAATCTGCACCGCCCCGCCGTGCAACGCGACGAAGCGCTTGACGATGGTGAGCCCAAGACCAGCACCCTCGCCGCCGCCAGCAGCCTTTCTGTGTGATCCCGACAATCGCGCGAACGGCTCAAACGCGCGTTCACGGTCGGCTTGCGGGATCCCTGGGCCGCTGTCCGAGACGATGATGTCGAACCAAGTGTCATCACGTTTTGCACTCAACGTTACATGGCCCAATTTTGGTGTGTAGGTGATTGCATTGGTCAAAAGGTTGAACGCGACTTGTGTTAACCGCCTGGAATCTCCGGTAATCCAACCAATATCCGGTGCGACATCAAAGTCGACACGGATATTTTTTTGCCGCGCACGTTCCTTGACCAAATTAAACGCGGACACCAACACCGCATGCGGATCAATGGTGTCTTTGTTGAGATCCTCTCGCCCGGCTTCAATACTCGCCAGATCGAAGATGTCGGCAACAACGCCCATCATGCGCTGTCCGGTCTCCAGGATGCCTTCGGCGTATTCTTGTTGACGACGATTGAGTTCGCCGAACATTTCTTGACGCAAAATATCGGCAAAGCCCGTGATGGTATTGAGCGGCGTACGTACTTCCATCGCGACGTTAGCGATAAATTCGGTCTTCATGCGGTCCGTTTCAGCCAGCATGCGCGCGCGTTCGCGCAGCGCTTCTTCGACTTTGTGCGAATCGGTAATGTCGCCATAACTGACCAGCGATGCGCCATCCGGCAGCGGAATATTGGCGAATGCCAACACCTGACCGTTGACCAACTCGACCTTGCCGCCCGATGGCGTCCGTGACAGCACTGCACCGGCGATCGCTTCCTTACGTGCCGGCCAGGCTTGATTGTCGGCGCTCATTTTCATGCCCAATGTCTCGATCACATCGGGCAGGCGCGCGTCCGTCGGCAATGCATCTTCGGTCAAATCCCAAAGCTTCAACATTTTCGGGTTGATCAAACGCAGTCGCCCGTCGCCACCAAACACCGCAATGCCTTCATGCAGGTTTTCCAGCGTCGTCCGTTGCACCCGGTCCAACGATTTGAGCGAACGCTGCAGATCAAGTCTGCCGGAGAGGTCCTCGCACGTGATCACCACGCCGCCGTCATCCAACGGACCGATGCGGCGACGGATCGTGCGATCATCGGGTAAGTGCATTTCGTCTTCGACGATGCGGTCCAATCCACCAAAGTGCCCAAGCTCGGTGCGCCGGAAAGCCGCGAAGTCGGTAACTTCGGGCAGGCGCCGCAGCTCCCGCAAACGGTTGATCATGTCGCTCATGTTCGGACGTGAGTCCAACCAATCCATGTCCACCCGCCACAAATCCGCAAACGCCGCATTGGCGGCAATCAGCGTGGTGTCTGCGGCGAACACGGCAACACCGACTTCAAGCGGTCGCAGCATATCAGCGGGGGATGGACCGGCAGCGGCTGAGCGCACGTTATCCACATCCACCGCGAAGCCAATCGTACCGGCGCGACGACCTTCAGGGCTCTGGCTGAGGGGCGTTTCGGTAATCGTTACCGTACGCGCATGACCGGCATCGGAAATCTCGGCAGCTTTTCGTAGCGGCTGACCGCCATCGCGGGCCTTCGCGGCAAGCTCGGCATCAAGGCCTTGCACACGCTCGGCAGCACTGTTTGAAAACGCGACGTTCATATCTGCATCACGCAGCCAAATCGGAATCGGCAAAGTATCCAATAGCGCAGTGAGATGCCGGTCTTCGAGACCGGAGGTATTGCGGGGCCCGGTATGCGCCGGGGCGGCAGCAAAACTGATATCGCGCATCCAAACGATATCCGCAATCACCGTGCCACCTTGCGCCGTGGCACGTCGACCGATGGCTTGCAGGATCGCGTCACCACGTTTCAGGGCAACGTCGAACGGCGTGCCCTTGGCACGCAACAGGCTGACGCCTTGCTCTAGTTTACGCAGTTCCTGTTCGCCGAAGCAGGCACGAATATCATCGTAACGCGCAAGGGTGCCCGCTTCGAGGTCTAGCATCTCAGCCAGTCGGCTCGAACACGTGATGCCGCCAGTGCCGTGATCCCACAAAAAAATACCGTCCGGCGACGCCCCGAGGATATCCAGGTTGCGCCTGGCCGAGGCATCGGCGCGGCGTCGTTCGGTCGAGGCATCGCGCGCTCGGCTGCGAAACACCAATGCGGTCGGCACGAGCACCACAGCGGCACCAACGGCACCGGCGAGTAACGCTTGTAAGGGGCTGAAAGTCTCAATCACGGGGCAAAGTCTACGCCTGATGACCGATCAGGCCAAGTCGCCTATTGCGAGAAAGCGCGTTTTCTCGGACAGACGCATTAAGGGGTCCGCGTAATTTCCATATTCTCAGCGACGCGCAGCAAATGATCGACACTCGATTGCCAGCGCGCCAAGTGTGCAAACGCACTGATCACCGGCCCTGTCCAAGTTTCCGCTTCCAACGCACGACCCGCCGGCAAAAAAGGATAGTCGGGCAACAACGCGCGCATGGCATCGGGCTGCTCGGCAATGGCAGCCGCGTATGCGCCGTGTGCAATAAGCGGACTGCGCACACCCGAGCTGTCGATGATCAACCAACGTTCGGCGAGGTCAATGTATTGCGGCAGATTGTCGAGCGCCGCATGAAAACCCGATTCCAACGCGTCGTCGCTGACATCGACACCGCCGCGCAGTACACGTGCGCGCACGCGTACCCGGCACAGATCAAGGCGTGGCAGAGCCAAATACACCATGAAAACATGCCATCCCCGGCGCCGCAGTTTAAGCGCAGCGGATAACGGTTCACGATTCACGAGCCGGGTTTCGATAACAAATTCCCGGTCGGCAAGTTCGGCAATTTCGAGGCGTTTTGAGAATGGAACGGTGCGCGACCGCAGCCCGCCCAGCGTGTCGTCGGACAAGTCTACGCCCGGGGTGAAGGCATGCACGTCATCGGCATCAATCAACTGTGAGGTCCCTGCCCAGCCTGGAAACAGCGAACGCGCAAGCCCACTTTTCCCCGACCCTGGCGGGCCGGCGATCAACCATATGCGTTTTTCGGAAGGGGGTGCGGTCATGCCCGAGGTTGTATCGGATTTCCCAAGCTCTGGGAATTGTCTCGTTTAAACCCTCTCCCGTAGGGAGAGGGAGGGGCCTGCACGCAGCGCGGGAGGGTGAGGGATTTTCGCGCTCACCTCCCCGACGCATACGACAATAGACCCTCACCCTAACCCTCTCCCGATGGGAGAGGGGATAGAGCGCGGTTTTTTAGCGTCTTAATAGCGATAGGTTTCCGGCTTGTGCGGACCTTCGACGGCAACGCCGATATAGTCTGCCTGCTTTTGCGAGAGCGTCGTCAACTGCACACCCAATTTTTCGAGGTGCAGGGCAGCAACCCGCTCGTCCAGGTGCTTCGGCAACACGTAAACGTCGTTCTTGTATTGGCCGTTCGCGTTATTGGCCCACAATTCGATCTGCGCCAACACTTGGTTAGTGAACGATGCCGACATCACGAAACTTGGGTGGCCGGTGGCACAACCCAAGTTCACCAAGCGGCCTTGTGCCAACAAGATGATGCGATTGCCGTTCGGGAATTCGATCTCGTCGACCTGCGGCTTGATTTCGTCCCACTTCATGTTCTTCAGGGCTGCGACCTGAATTTCGCTGTCGAAGTGACCGATGTTGCAGACAATCGCACGGTCTTTCATGGCCCGCATGTGGTCGACGGTGATCACATCGACGTTGCCGGTCGCGGTGCAGAAAATGTCTGCGCGCTTCACGGCCTCTTCCATGGTCACAACTTCGTAGCCTTCCATCGCCGCCTGCAATGCGCAGATCGGGTCAGCTTCGGTAACCATGACGCGGCAGCCGGCTTGACGCAGGCTTTCAGCAGAACCTTTGCCCACATCGCCAAAGCCTGCGACACACGCGACTTTACCGGACATCATGACGTCGGTGGCGCGACGGATCGCATCGACGAGGCTTTCGCGGCAGCCGTACTTGTTATCGAACTTTGACTTGGTGACCGAGTCGTTGACGTTGATGGCCGGGAACATCAACGTGCCCTTTTTCGCCATCTCGTACAGACGGTGCACACCCGTCGTGGTTTCTTCGGTCACACCTTGAATATCTTTGGAATGATCGGTGTACCAGGTCGGATCGGTTTTCAGACGCGCTTCGATGGCAGCGAACAGAACTTCGGCTTCTTCGGAATCCGGGTTGTTCAAGACCGACAGATCTTTTTCAGCTTCTTTGCCGAGGTGCATCAGCAACGTTGCGTCGCCGCCGTCATCCAAGATCATGTTCGGGCCCGTGTTGTCGGCCCAGTTGAAGATTTCGTGGGTGTACTGCCAATAATCTTCCAGGCTTTCACCCTTCACCGCGAACACAGGGGTTTCGGTGGCAGCGATGGCGGCTGCGGCGTGGTCTTGCGTCGAATAGATGTTACAAGATGCCCAGCGGACTTCGGCGCCGAGTGCCTGCAGGCTCTCGATCAGCACGGCGGTTTGAATCGTCATGTGCAGGGAGCCTGCGATCTTCGCACCTTTGAGCGGCTGCGCGTCGCCGTATTCATCACGCACGGACATCAGGCCCGGCATTTCCGTTTCGGCAAGATCGATTTCCTTGCGGCCCCACTTCGCGAGGCTCATATCGGCAACTTTGTAATCGGTAAATTCACTCATATCGGCAGCTCCATGTGATCATCGACAAATTGACTTAAAGATATAAAGATTTCTTTATATCGAAATGTTGGAGCGGTTTTTAACAGGCTCTGCAGACGGAGACAAGAGGGAAAGCGTAAACCCTTAAACCCATCCTGCATCCGTCAGGACGTGTTCCGTGATGCGAAGGACGCGCGGTGGCGTTTGTGAAATTAAAAAATTGTTTTGGCGTTCAACGCGCTAGCCGATGCCGTTAAAATCATCGATCAACATCGCGATGCGACCGCTGTCGCTTTGTTCCATAATTTGCATGGCGCGTTGGCTGGCGGTGAGAACATCCATGCTGCGGATGCGCTTTTTTACGTTGGGGATATTGCCGGCGGTCATCGACAGATCATGCAGGCCGAGACCGACCAAAAGTTCAGTATAACGCGCATCGCCCGCCATCTCGCCACAGATCGAAACGGGGATGCGGGCGCGAAGCGCGGCTTGCGTGGTGAACTGGATCAACCTGAGTACGGCCGGGTGCAGCGTATTAAATAAATGCGCGACATGTTCGTTGGCACGGTCGACGGCCAGTGTGTACATGGTCAGATCGTTTGAGCCGATGGCGAAAAAGTCACTGGCCTGCGCCAACGCGTCAGCCGCCAGGGCCGCGCCGGGCACCTCGATCATGACGCCCACCGGCGGCAAAGGGTCCGCCAAAAGGATCCCGGCGCTTTTCAATTTAGCAGCTTCTTCGTATAGCATTTTTTTGGCGCGCTTGACCTCGCTTGGCGTCGTCACCATCGGCAGTAAAATACGAATATTGCCGCCCCCCGACACCCGGAGGATTGCGCGGAATTGCGTGCGCAAGGTCTCTGGATTAGCCAACGACAATCGAATACCGCGCAGGCCCAACGCCGATGCCGCCGCTTCATCCAAGTTTTTCAACAACGCGGGTGACGCCTTCTCGCCCCCGATGTCCAATGTGCGCACCGTGACCGGCCGACCGTCGACGCCGCCGATGATGCTTTCAAACACGGCAACTTGTTCGTCCTCACTTGGAATGTCTTCACGGTTCATGAACATGAACTCGCTCCGAAGCAAGCCAACACCTTGGGCGCCAGACTGGCGCACCATCTCCATTTCCATCGGCAATTCGACGTTGGCCATCAGCTGAATATCGATGCCGTCACGCGACGTCGCAGGTTGATGACGCAGCCGCTCCAGCGCACGGGTGCGTTTTCGACTTTCGCTGATCCGCTTTTCATAGGCTTTGATGGTTTCCGGCAGCGGGTCGACGATGACGCGGCCTGCAAAACCATCTACAATTACACATGTGCCGGACGATATGCCCTCGTGCAGACCAGACGCGCCCATAACCGCAGGCAGACCGAGTGCCCGGGCCATAATCGCCGTGTGCCCTTCGGTGCCGCCCAGCGCGGCGGCGACCGCGTTGATCGATTCCGGGTCGACTTGTGCCATGTCAGCCGGGCTGAGATGGCCGGCAATCAGCACGGCGCCCTTTGGCGGCGGTGCGATCACATGATCAGAGGCCCGACTTAAGATACCGATGAGTCGCGTTGCGACCTCGCGGATGTCATCCAGGCGCGCCGCGATATAGGCGTCTTCCATTGCTTGAAAGCGTTCCGCCAAGCTGGACAACTGCTCATCGACAGCGGCTTCGGCGTTGATGCGGTCTTCGGATATCTTCTCCCGGGCACCCCGTACCAACCTGGAGTCGTCAAGCATGGCGAGATAGGCATCAAACAGAAACACCATCTCTTCGCCCGCCGCACGGGGCATGTCGCGGGCGCGTTCCTGCAACGCACGCATTTGCTGCTTGGCAACGATGACGGCGTGATCAAGACGCCCCACCTCGGCCGCAACTTTTGATTTTGCAATCGCGTAAACCGGCACCTCGATATCGGCGCCGCCCCAAATGGCGGCGGGCCCGATAGCGATACCGGGAGCCGCAGCCAAACCATCGAACACGCGTTCTTTGATCTTGGGGGCTGCCTTTGCAGACGGTTTCTTTTTTCCCGTCTTGGCAGAATGTTTCGACGGTTTCGCCATATGTTAGGCCGTTGGCCTTTCCTTATGCGCTTTTAAAAATAATGCTCAGGCTTAGTCCTCATCGAATTTGTTGGCGACCAGCATTTCGATGGCCGCAAGGGCTGCCGCCCCGTCATCGCCGTCGACACGCACCAGTATTTCCGTGCCCGGGCTCGCGGCCAGCATCATCAACCCCATAATGGAACGACCCGAGACCGATTGGCCGTTTCGCTCGACCTCAATATCAGCCTCGAACTCGGCGGCGAGGGTAACGAACTTCGCTGCAGCGCGCGCATGCAGGCCGCGCTTGTTGCCGATCAATAGACGTTTTTGCAGCTGTTCCGTGCTCATCGCGCTCAGTCGCCGCCTTTATCCAAAAGCTGCGACGCTATATTGATGTACTTGCGTCCGGCGTCCTGGGCCTCAAGTGCGGCGGCGGCCAAATCCAGATCTTCACGGATCGAGGCCAGCTTAATCAGCATCGGCAAGTTCACACCGGCGATCACTTCGATCTTGGCGCGGTCCATGATCGAGATCGCCAGGTTCGACGGCGTGCCGCCAAACATATCGGTGAGCACGATCACGCCGGCACCGGATTCGACCTCTTCGGCTTTGCTGACGATTTCAGCGCGGCGCTGTTCCATATCATCGTCGGGGCCGATACACACTGGGGCGACCGCATCTTGCGGGCCGACCACATGCTCCAGCGCAGATATCAATTCAACCGCAAGGCGGCCATGGGTTACGAGAACTAATCCGATCATTGTCGGTTATTCCTTATCCTCATTTATCGGAATTGTGATGGGATTCTTACGCTTTGTCCAAGTCCCTATGGCGAATGGCCGCGCGCCAGCCGTTTTCATCCAACATTTTTGCGAACCTTTCCGCAATGAAAACCGAGCGATGCCGCCCACCAGTGCAGCCAAACGCGATGGTCAGATAACTTTTTCCCTCGGCGCGAAAGCGCGGCAACAAGGGCAATGTCATGTCCGTCAAATGTGTAAAAAAGCCCTCAAATGCAGGGTCCACGGCAATGAATGCCTGCACTTCGGGAGATTCGCCGGTCTTCGGTCGTAGCGACGGATCGTAGTGAGGATTCTTAAAAAACCGCACATCAAAAACCATATCCGCGTCGCGGGGGAGGCCCCGCTTGAACGAAAACGACATGATAAAAATCGCCAATCCCGGATCATCTTTAAGCGCGTGCCGTTCCGCCAACCGTTCCTTCAGGTCGCCCATGACGAAATCGGTGGTATCAATAACTTCATCGGCGCGGGCCCGAATCGGGTCCATAATTTGACGTTCATGGCGAAGCCCATCCAGCACCGGACGATCGGTCGCGAGCGGATGACGGCGCCGGGTTTCTTCGAAATGGCGTCCGATCACTTCGTCATCGCAGTCGATAAACAGCAAAGACACCTCAATGTCCGGCGCTGCCGCCAATTGGTCGAGCAGATCGAGAAAATTCGATGCGTCGAAATCGCGGGTGCGGATATCAACCCCAATCGCCAACGGCGTGCCCGCCGCGTCGGTGCCGTCACCGCCCAGCACGAGCCGTGCAACCAATGACAACGGCATGTTGTCGACTGCTTCAAAGCCCAAATCTTCGAGTTGTTTCAAAGCAGAACTTTTACCGGCCCCAGAAACACCGGAGACCAGCAACACGCGTGTATGCGGCGCGGGTAGATCGTTCATGATGACACCATGGCGCCAGGATCAAGAGGATCGCTGCGCAGTGCAAGACGGATTTTCGCCGGCGTTGACGCGGCGAACGGGTCCAATGCCAAACGGCGAATATGAACCTCGGCGATTTCAACAGTTTCAATTTCCGGCAACCTTACAACAGCGTCCGGCTGAACAAGGTCAACGCAAAGCGCAATCCGCACGTCGGCAATATGCTCAAGACGGAACACGCCGACACCGCGGACCTCAAGCAGACCGGCGATATTCAACGGCGCGCGAGCGAACACAACGCCGCCTTTGATAAAAATATCCACGCGGTCATCGGCGACCAACACAGCACCTTCATCAATTAGACGGAGGGCCAGATCAGATTTCCCGGCTCCGCTCGGCCCCCGCAACAATACGCCCTGCGCGCCATGCGACGTATCGGCGCCAAGCGCGATGCATGTTGCGTGGAGTTGCTTTGTATCTTCCTGCATTGTCATACCCATCAGCATGATCGCGCTTGCGCGCCCGTTCAAGCCTAAGCCGCAGGTAGGCGAATTCTAAAGCGGGCACCGATGATGTGGCCGTCACTACCGCGGCGGTTGATAGCAAGGATTTCGCCTTCGTGGGCATCGATAATTTGTTTTGAAATCGATAGGCCGAGACCGGAATGGGTACCGAATTTTTCGCCTTCGGGGCGCGAGGTATAGAATCGATCAAAAATCGCCGCTTCTTTGCCGTCAGGAATGCCGGGCCCGTCGTCATCGATGGTTGCCGTCAACCAGCCGTTTTCGCGATCCAATGAAATGCGGATACTACCACCCTCGGGCGAGAACGTCTCGGCATTCGACATTAGATTTCGGAACACCTGTACCAGACGGTCTTCGATCCCGTCGACGATCATGTGCTCATTGCTGACCAACTCCAACTTCACCGGCACTCGGCGGTCGTCACCGGCATTGTGCATGTCGACGACCGCATGCAACATCGCGGCGATGTCGACCGGTGCGAATTCCGCACGGCTCAGTTCGGCATCCAATCGCGACGCGTTGGAGATATCGCTGATTAAGCGGTCCAGCCTGGCAACATCATCCAAAATAATCGCCATCAGGCGCTGACGCTGCGTCGGGTCTTCGATGCGACCCGCAGTCTCAACAGCAGAGCGAAGCGAAGTCAGCGGATTCTTGATTTCATGTGCGACATCGGCAGCGAAACTTTCGATCGCATCCATGCGCAGCCACAATGCCTCGGTCATTGCTTTGAGGCTGTCAGCGAGGTCACTGATTTCATCGTTGCGGTCGGTCAGGCCCGGCATCGCTTCGCGGGCACCGCGATCATGGCGAATTTGCTCGGCTGCCAAGGCCAGGCGCCGGATCGGCCTGGCAATCGTGCCCGCCAAATACAGCGACAACAAAATCGTCACGCTGAGCGCCACCCCGACGATTTTTAGAATATCCAAGCGCACGTCATATAGCGCTTTTTCGATCAGCGCGCCGTCGGTCGACAGCATCACAACGCCGAGCACTTGCTTGTAACGCTGCACCGGCACAGCCGCCGTCAGAACCAACCCTTCGCGGCCAAACCGACGGGCCGCGACCGCCGTATCCCCCGTCAAAGCGGCTTGAGTTTCCGGATAATCAGATGCGGTTTGCAGCGGATTTTCGTGATAGCGCGGCAGCGGCCCCTCGCCCCGCACGGCACGCGCCAATCGATCATAAGCGGCAAGTACATCATCAAGCGTATCGCTGCTTTCTTCAGGGGGCGGCAGGACTTCGATCTGCACAGCGCTACCGGCACCGCCGAGCCTGCGGGAATCGACAATCATTGTGCCGTCCGCGCGAAACAGCCGGGCGCGTGTATTGGTGATCTGCACCAAGCGCCGGGTGATTTGATGGGCCGTATCGGAAACCAAATACTGCGCGTCCGGCGCTTCCGAGATCACCGCCCCTTCACCCAACGCCGCCGCAATCATTTCGGCCTGCACCTGCAACCCGGCCAATTCGTTGGTGATCAGCGAGCGACGGTATTCACCCAAATACAAAAGCCCGGCCACAAGGGTGCCGATGGCCACCAAATTGACGGTAAGAATACGCCGGGTCAGCGGCGAGATCAGACGTTTCGGAGCCGCGCTTCGGGATGGCGCACGCCCATCATTTTCCGCTGCCATGTGCTCAACGGTGTCCCGGTCATTCCCCCGTTGCCCCCCCTGCTGCATTCATCCCCCCACTAAAAGGCTAAGCTTTGTAGCGGTAGCCGACACCGTACAGGGTTTCAATCTCGGAGAATGTCGGATCGACATGGCGAAACTTGCGACGTAGTCGTTTGATGTGACTGTCGATGGTCCGGTCTTCGACGTAGATATTTTCGCCATATGCCGCATCGATCAACTGATCACGGTTTTTAACATGACCAGGGCGGCGCGCTAAGACCTCGACCAGCAAGAACTCGGTCACCGTCAGCGTGACCTCCTGGCCCTTCCACGTGCAAAGATGCCGTTCGGGATCAAGCACGAGATCGCCGCGCTTTATTGCATTCGCGCCCTCGTCCGCCGGGGCGTCCGGCTGGGCGACATCGCGACGACGCAAGATAGCACGGATGCGCTCAATCAATAGGCGCTGCGAGAACGGCTTGGTGATATAATCGTCGGCTCCCATGCGGAAACCTAGGATCTCATCAACCTCATCGTCTTTCGAGGTCAAGAAAATCACCGGTAGGCGGTCTTTTTTACGAATCTCGCCCAGCAGTTCCATGCCATCCATCTTCGGCATTTTGATGTCGAGAACGGCGAGGTCGACCGGATGCCGACCGATCCCACTCAACGCGGCGACACCGTCGGCATAGGTATCGACGTCATAGCCCTCGGCCTCCAGAGCCATCGACACGGATGTCAGGATGTTCTGGTCATCGTCGACCAAAGCGATTTTCTGATGCATGGATTTTTTTCCGCTCATTGCTTCAACAATACCACGCTGTTCCTAAACCCCGATTATGGCTGAATTATACTTCAAATAAGGCAAAATATGGCGATCACAATGCAGTCATGCCGAATAAGGAGTCTGGAATCCGATATACCGACACTCTATGTTGCCTGTTGCAAACACCATGAAGCCTCAACAACGAGGCCCCGCATCGATCCGGAGGGACCATGATCAGAACAACCATCGCCGGCAGTCTGCCGAAACCCGCCTGGCTCGCGGAACCTGAGAAATTGTGGGCGCCGTGGCGCGTCGCCGACGAAAACCTGTTTGAAGGTCAGTCCGATGCCGCCTTGGCATGGATCAAATGCCAAGAAGACGCCGGCATCACCATCGTCAGCGACGGCGAGCAGTTCCGTAAGCATTTTGTGCACGGCTTCTTAGAGCGCGTCGAGGGGATCGACTGGAACAAAATGACCACCATGGGCATCCGCAACGACCGTTATGATGCGGACGTGCCGACCGTGGTCGGTGAAGTAAAACGGATGGGCTCGGTTCATGGGGCCAGCGCCAAGTTCTGTGTCGAGCACACGTCGAACCCTTACAAATTCACACTGCCCGGGCCGATGACCATTTGCGATACCATCGCCAACGGCTTTTATGATACCCGCCCCGACATGGCGATGGCATTTGCCAAGCTGCTCAACGATGAAGCCAAAGAATTGGAGGCGCTCGGCGTCTCGGTCATACAGTTTGATGAGCCGGCGTTCAACGCGTTCACCCAAGAAGCCGTCGAATGGGGCATTGATGCCTTGGACGTGGCGTTGGACGGTCTGAAATGCACGACCGCTGTGCATATTTGCTACGGCTATGGCATTCAGCAAAACATCGACTGGAAAGAAACACTGGGCGATGAGTGGCGCCAATACGAAGAATTCTTCCCGGCCCTGAACAGAAGCATCGTCAACCAAGTGTCGTTGGAATGCGCCGACAGCCATGTGCCGCTATCGGTGATGTCGCTGCTGCCCGACAAAGAAATGCTGGTCGGCGCGATCAATGTTGCAACCGAGGAAATCGAGACCCCGGAAAAGGTTGCCGCCACCCTGAAGGCCGCCTCTAAATTTGTTGATCCGTCACGCATCATCGCGTGCACCAACTGCGGTATGGCACCGCTGCCGCGTCACGTGGCCGAGGGCAAGCTGCAAGCCTTGGGGGCAGGTGCCAAGCTGTTTGAAGCGTCGATCAGCAGATAAGCACGATACATTAGCCTCGCGCCGTCGTCTTTTTGCGGCGGCGTGAGAGCGTGTTCAGCACTTCGACAAATCCCGAGAACGCCATCGCCGCATAAATATAGCCTTTCGGCACATGGAACCCGAACCCGTCGGCGATCAACGTCGTGCCGATCAACAACAGAAAACCGAGCGCCAGCATAACCACCGTCGGGTTTCTGTGGATTAATTCGGACAACGGGTCGGCCGCCAGGAGCATCGCCAACACGGCGACGATCACCGCAATCATCATCACCGGCAGATGATCGGTCATACCCACTGCGGTGATGATGCTGTCCAACGAAAACACGAGATCCAAAACCAAAATCTGAACGATCACCGTGCCGAAGGCCATGCCTACCTTGGTCTTGTCCAAGGTGTCGTCTTCCTCATCAGGGTCCACGTTGTTGTGGATTTCGTGAGTCGCCTTCCAAACCAAAAACAGACCGCCCGCAATCAGCACCATATCGCGCCAGGAAAACACCTCATCCAAAATCGTGAACACAGGCGCGGTTAAGCCGACGATGAAACTGATCGTTCCCAACAGCGCCAAGCGCGTCACCAGTGCGAACCCGATGCCGACCTTGCGCGCTTTTGAGCGCTGCGATTCCGGCAATTTATTAGTTAAGATTGATATGAACACCAGATTGTCGATTCCGAGCACGACCTCCATTACGATCAAGGTTGCCAACGCAATCCATACGGTCGGGTCGGCGGCGAGCATCAGAAATTGGTCCATAGGTCCCTCAATGTTTGATATGTGTGGCAAAGCGCGCTCGCTATCGTACACATTACGTCACCGTCGAGCACGGCCGACGCTTGACGAAGGAGGATTCGCTTCTCAACATTCGTCAACGAACATCAATCGCGCGGAGGACTCCGATGACGGAACGGCGCAATCAAGATATGGCGAGACTTTTGGTCCGGCGGCGCGGCGTCGGGATGCTGGCGACCGCAATGGCCGATAGCGGCGCGCCATATGCTTCGATGGTGACGTATGCCTGCGACCATCAAAGCCAGCCGGTATTTTTGTTCTCGACCCTGTCCGATCACACGCAAAACATCAAAGCTGACAAGCGTGTCTCATTGCTGGTCGAAGACGCCACACAACGACGCAATCCGCAGACAGGACCGAGGGTTTCACTCTTGGGCACCATAAAAAAGGATACATCCCCGGACGTCCGCGCCCGATTTCTGGCCCGACATCCCGATGCAGCGCTTTATGCCGATTTCGGCGACTTCGCATTCTACCGCATGAAGGTAGAGCGCGCACATTATGTCGGCGGCTTTGCCCGCGCGATCTGGTTTGATGCGAAACAGATTTTGAGCCCAGCGTCAGCAGCCAAAATCATCTGCGATATGGAGCACGGAATCGTCGAACACATGAACCACGATCACGTCGACGCCATCCGTGCGTATGCCCATGCTTTTGCCAAACGACGCCCAGGGCCTTGGCAGATGACCGGATGCGATACCGACGGCATCGATTTGCGCGCTGATGGTCGCTATGCCCGCGTCGACTTTCATAAACCTGTAACAGATTCAAATACCTGCCGCAAAATGCTCATCGAAATGGCGCACGCCGCACGCGCATAAAATATCTGAATATTATAAAAAATGCTGCATGTGCGTTCTCAAAATCGCTAAAATACCAAGGAAATCCGCCCGTTTCGCTTGTTTTGCCGATTTTCATTGTCTATCGTCCATGCCCTTGGTGAGGAAACACGCGGCGCCAAAGGCAGCCGCCGGGATTGGAGCAAAAAAACGGTGCAAAACATCGGTCATAAAATCAGCCGGAACGGGCTAGACCAACACGGTCTTAGCAACATCCAAAACGCATTTTGGAATCTCTCGGCGCCTCGGTTGTACGAAGAAGCCACCCGGCGCGGCGAAGCGCAGTTGGGTCAAGGCGGCTCATTGGTCGCGGTCACCGGCAGCCACACCGGCCGCTCGCCAAATGACCGTTTTGTCGTCAAAGAAGACGAAACCGAAGCCGATATTTGGTGGGGCGACGTCAACCGACCGATGTCGGAAGAAAACTTCGATAAGCTATTGGCAAAAGTCCAAGGACACTTCGATGGCCGCGATGCCTTCGTCCAAGACTGCTACGCCGGTGCTGATGAGACGCATCGCTTGGCGGTTCGGGTTGTGACCGAGAACGCATGGCACAACCTGTTTGCCCGCAACATGTTCATTCAGCCCGCAGATAGCGCGCTTGAAGATTTCCAGCCGCAGTTTACCGTTTTGCAGGCACCCAGCGTCGCCGCCGACCCAGCCAGCGATGGCACCACGTCCGAGACGTTCATCGTCTTGAACCTAAAGCGACGCATGGTGATCATCGGCGGCAGCGCTTACGCCGGCGAAATCAAAAAATCCGTATTCTCAGTGATGAACTTCCTGATGCCGGCCAAAGGCGTGCTGCCGATGCATTGCTCGGCCAACATTGGGCCCAAAGGCGATACCGCGATCTTCTTCGGTCTTTCCGGCACCGGCAAAACCACGCTGTCCGCCGACAGTTCCCGCACCCTCATCGGTGATGACGAACACGGCTGGAGCGATCAAGGCGTATTCAACTTTGAAGGCGGCTGCTATGCGAAGTCGATCAACCTGACCGCCGAGACCGAGCCGGAAATCTTTGCCGCCGCTTCCACCTTCGGCACCATTGTCGAAAACGTGGCGATGGACGAAAACACCCGTGTCTTTGATTTCTTCGACTCCACGTTGACCGAGAACGGGCGGTTGTCTTACGACATCTCGCAAATTCCGAATGCGTCGATGGAAGGCCAAGGCGGCCTACCGCAGAACATCGTCATGTTGACGTGCGATGCGTTTGGCGTGTTGCCTCCCATCAGCCAGTTGACGCCGGAACAAGCGATGTACCACTTCTTGTCCGGCTACACCGCTAAGGTTGCCGGGACTGAGCGGGGGCTGAAAGAGCCTGCCGCAACGTTCTCCACCTGCTTCGGCGCGCCGTTCATGCCGCGCCACCCAACCGTCTATGCCGAGCTTCTGCGCGATAAAATGGCCGCGCAAAACGCCAAGTGCTGGCTGGTCAACACCGGCTGGTCGGGTGGTGGCTATGGCGTCGGCGATCGCATGAAGATCGCCTACACCCGCGCCATGTTGAACGCGGCATTAGATGGCCGCCTTGAAAAGGTTGTATTCGTCGAAGACACGAACTTTGGCGTGCTGGTCCCACAAAGCTGCCCAGATGTGCCAAGTGACGTGCTGAATCCGAAAAACACATGGTCGGATAAGGACGCGTATGACCGCCAGGCCGCTGATCTGCGCCAACGCTTCGAAAAGAACTTCGTTCAGTTCGAACAACACGTGGATGCCAATGTCAAAGCAGCGGCAATTCGCGCCGCCGCGTAAATTCACGCACGGCGAAGCTTAAAGGCCGGCCTCATCAATCTGATGGGGCCGGTTTTTGACTTATATCGCTTTTAATACCGCTATTTGGTCGGCTCAGCATTGAATCCGCTCCGAGGGTATGGGATCGTTTGTGCAACAAGCGCTCATAATCCAGGAGATGTCTGAATGGCCAAGATCAACATCCAATTTACGCTGTTTTCAGCCTTTTACTCGCCATTGATCTCGACCATGTCCGGCGGCTTTCTAAAAGCCGAAGGGCTGGAGCCTGAATGGTCAATTTCACCGCCGGGTAAATCGGCAATCGAAGCACTGGTCGACGGCTCGGCCCACGTGGTGCAGTCCGCGCTCAGCCAAGGCTTTAATGCGCTTAAAGAAGGCCGCACACCGCCCGTTGTGCATTTCGCACAAATCAACGAAATGGATGGCTTTTTTATTACCGGTCGAGAAACGGACCCGGACTTCAGCTGGAAAAAACTCGAGGGTGCCGAAGTCGTGATGTTCAAGGGTGGCCAGCCGAACGCCATGTTCCGTTATGCATGTCACAAAGCGGGCATTGATTACGACAAAATTATCCCGGTCACGCCGGGTGGTGCGGCCGACATCGACAAGGCATTCCGCGATGGGCACGGTGCATACGTGCAACAACAAGGCCCGTTTCCGCAGCAACTCGAAGCCGACGGTGTTGGCCATGTGGTGGCCCAAGTGGGGCCGCAAATCGGCCCCTGCGGCTTTTCCAGTTTGGCGTCCACCCGCGAATGGCTGGAAACGGATATGGCCAAAGCATTCATGCGCGCCTACACGAAAACGCGCAAATACATGAACGAAACGCCCGCTGCCGAAATCGCCAAAGCGGAAAAGCCGTATTTCCCGGACATCGACGAAGCGGTGCTGGCGGATTGTATCGGTACTTATCAGAAACTCGGCTGTTGGACGCCGCATACGGAAATTACGCGCCCGGCATATGACGTCATATTGGATGTTTTCCAACACGCGGGCACAATTACCGAACGTTATGACTACGACCTGATCTGCACCTCACCACCGGCGCTCAATTAGTTGACTGATCAGGTGCGCCATTTCATGGGTGGGCGGGAATCTCACGACTTGGCCCGGCTTCGGGACACGGCTATCATCACCCAGCTTGAGGGAGGATAGGATGTTCTGTCACGTACTGGCTGAACAGGGAGAGCGCGTCTGGCTCGTCTTTCGCCGTCCTGCGACGGAGGAAAACGGCGCGCGTTTTGTGAGCCATTACGTGATCTGTGCAGGTGATGAGGCGGTGCTGATTGATCCCGGCGGTCCCGCCGATTTCGGCCCCTTATTGGCTGCTGTATCCGACAAAATCGATATCCAAAAAATCACCACGGTCATCGTTTCCCGAGGCGCGGCGCAGATCGCAGGTTCGCTGGGAATGTGGGCCGAAGTGCTTGGGCATGAAACGCCCATCTATGCCGATGACATGCTGCTGCCCGACCTTTTGCACATTGACCCAGACCTGAACATACAAGGTGTCGGCGAAAACGGCGCTGAGGTAAGCTTGGCAGATGGCGCCGGCCTGCACATCCTTCCGGCACCTTATTTGCCGACGGCGTCAGCCGTCTCCGTTTATGACCCAACAACGCGCATCCTGTATACAGGTGATATTGGCACTGTTGAAGGTCCTTGGGCCGACGACGCGACGCCGTTTTCCGCACAGTTTTCTCTGGTCAGCCACGCGATGAATGCGTTTCACCAATCTTGGTTCGCGTCGGGTTCTGCACGCGATGATTGGCTCGCCCGGATCGAAGGCCTTAGTGTCGATATTATTGCGCCACGCGCAGGCCCCTGCTTCCAAGGCAAAGACGTTTTGCACTTTATCCGTTGGCTGGCCACCATGGATGTTGGCGTGCTGGTCGAAAACCGCGAACCGTCTTTCCTGGCAAACGACGCCTATGCGCCGGACCGTCTGCAGACCGACGAAGATGTCTTTCGAACACCGGTCGCCGAAACCCCGGGTATGACGGATGCCATTGAACCTGTTGCCGCACACGAAGGCGGTGATACGGATGACGATGAGTACGTCTTCGAATTTGACGATGACGACAGCGACGACGAGTACAAACCGTTATCCGCAGAAGACATCATCGCCGGCTATGCCGATGATGATGACGATGACGAGATTTCCAAGCTTGTCGATGCATTGGACGACGACGAGGTGCCATCGATCGACGCCGACGGTGATGTGCAAGATGACGAAGATGATGATGATGATGCGTTCGACATTGTCTACATCGATGAGGACGGCAACGAGATTGATCCGAGCGAAGTCGATGAAGACGAAATCTTCGAAGAAGAAGAGATGCTCGAAGGCAATGACGAGCAGCGGCTCGAATTCCCGCCTGGCCAAATGTTCAGACTCATAACACGGAGTGACTTTGACGGCCTGGTGTGTGCCGTACTGTTGGAAGAATTGGACCTGATCAACGACATTTTGTTCGTGCATCCCAACCAAATGCAAGAAGGCGAGATCGAGGTGTCGATGACCGACATTTCCACCAACCTGCCTTATACGCCTGGCATCTTTGCTGCCTTTGATCACCACTTGTCGGAAATCAAACGGCTCGGCAAGCATTACGACAACCACATTATCGACCCGCGCGCGCCCAGTGCGGCCAGGGTCGTTTACAGCTATTTCGGCGGCGAAAAGCGCTTCCCCGATATCTCGGTCGAAATGATGGACGCCGTTGATAAAGGTGACGCCGCGCAGTTCGTTATCGACGAAGTGATCGATGCCGATGGATGGCCGTTGCTTAACTTCATCATGGATTCACGCACGGGTCTCGGGCGCTATCGTGGCTTTCGTGTGCCGAACTATGAATTGATGATGTCGCTGATTGATTATTGCCGACGTTATTCCATTGAAGAAATTCTCGAACATCCCGACGTCAAAGAACGCGTCGAATTGTACCGCGAACACGAAGCCCCGGCGCGCGAGCAAATCAAACGCTGCACGCAGGTGTATGGCAATCTGGCGGTCGTCGACTATCGCCATGAAGAAACGATATATGTCACCAACCGCTTTATGGTTTATGCGATGTTCCCGGACTGCAATATCTCGATGCACGTGCTTTGGGGACGTGCAAAACAGAACACGGTGTTTGCCGTCGGCAAATCGATCTTCAACCGCACATCCAATACCAACATCGGCGAATTGATGCTGACCTATGGTGGCGGCGGACATCGCAACGCCGGCACCTGCCAAGCCGACAACGCCCTGTCCGACGTGGTGAAGGACGCGCTTATTCAGCGGATCAACGCGGACGGCTAAGCCGCCAAATCTTCACCGTTTATTGCACGCTCCAACAACGCCAAAGATTCATCCATCCCGTAAAGCGCCATGAACGAGCCCATCCGCGGGCCTTGGCTTTGGCCAAGCAGAATTTCATAGAGCGCCTTAAACCAATCTTTCTGATCAGCGAAGTTTTCGCGTTTACCGACTTCATAGACCTGGGTCTGAATCTCTTCGGCGTCCGCATCTTTGGGAAGCGCTTTAAGCCGATCGGCGAGGTCGATCAACGCATCGCGCTCGGCATCGCTGGCCTTGCGATAGGATTTCGCCGGACGAACGAAGTCTTGATAATAATTGATGGCGTATTCGACCAAACGATCCAACATCGGCGCGGTTTCAGGCGCTGCATCCGGGCGGTAGCGCGAGATGAAATGCCACAGCACGGCCTTGTCTTCGGAATGGCAGACGTTGGCAAGGTTCAGCAAAATGTTGAACGACAAGTGCGCACGCTCGGTCGGCGGATTGCCCATGTGGATAAACCAGACCGGATTATCGATCTGCTTTTTCGGCTCCTGCGTCTCAAACGCTTCAAGCATGCGTGTATATTCGTCAACCTGGCGCGGGATCACGTCGAAATACAACCGCTTTGCCGCCTTCGGCTTTTGATACATGAAATACGCCAAGCTTTCCGGCGGGGCATAACGCAACCATTCGTCGACCGTCAGGCCATTGCCTCGGGACTTGGAAATTTTCTCGCCGTTTTCATCCAAGAAAAGCTCGTATGAGAAGCCGGCCGGCGGCTTGCCGCCCAGAATACGACAAATCTTTCCAGACAGATTGACACTCTCAATCAGATCTTTACCGGACATTTCGTAGTCGACATTCAGCGCCGTCCAGCGCATCGCCCAATCGGCCTTCCACTGCAGTTTGCAATGACCGCCGGTGACCGGCACTTCGGTTTTGCTGCCGTCGTCTTCTTGATAAACGATGGTGCCGGCCGACACATTGCGCTCGATCACGGGGACTTGCAGCACCACACCGGTTTTTGCACAAATCGGCAAGAACGGTGAGTACGTACGCCGACGCTCTTCGCCCAACGTCGGCAATACCACATTGATCACCTCATCGTAGCGTTCCAACAGAGTCATCAAAGTGGCATCGAAAGCACCGGCTTTATAGCGCTCGGTCGAGCTCACGAACTCATATTCAAACCCAAATGCATCCAAGAAAGCTTTCAGGCGTGCATTGTTGTGCTCACCAAAACTTGGGTGTGTGCCGAACGGGTCCGGGATCGACGTCAACGGTTTGCCCAAATGACCTGCGATCACCTCTTTGTTCGGCACGTTGTCCGGCACCTTACGAAGACCGTCCATGTCATCTGAAAATGCAAACAGCTTCGTCGGAATGTCCGACAACTGATGAAATGCATGTCGCACCCACGACGTGCGCGCAACCTCGCCAAAGGTACCAATATGCGGCAGCCCCGATGGCCCATAGCCGGTCTCGAACAACACATAGCCCTTTTCCGGCGTCTTGCCGTTGAGGCGCTTCAAGATTTGTCGCGCCTCGGCAAATGGCCACGCGTTTGACTGTTCTGCGAATTCGCGGACGTCGCTCATCAGAGGTTCCTTTTGGATGTCTTACGGGCCGGAAACTACGGCGCAGCGGCGATTTAATCAAGGTGGGGCGTCGATGCTTTGGACACCCTACCCCCGCACTTGCACATCGGGATTGATCACGTTGATCGGCGTGCCAGCGTCAAACTGGACGATCTGCTCAAAAATATCCGCAAATTGAATTTCGTATTCCTCCTCGGTGACATAGCCGATATGCGGTGTCGCCACCACATTCGGCATATTCAATAACGGATGCGCGGTATCGGTGACGGGCTCAGACTCGTAAACATCGACTGCCACCATGCCCGGGCGTCCGGCCTTTAGCGCATTGACCAAAGCGTCCGGCTCGACCAAAGGTGCGCGACTGGTGTTGACCAAAAGCGCGCTCGGCTTCATCAGCGCCAAGTCAGCCGCCGTGATAATGCCTCTGGTCGCCGGATACAGGCGCACGTGCAATGAAATAATATCGGCGCCCGCAAAAAATGCGTCTCGGCTTTCCGGCACATGCAGGCTGGCGGTGCGGGCACGCGTCAACGATCCTTCACCACCCCAGACCGAAATCTTCATCCCGAACGCTTGGCCAAGCTCGGCGACCGCGCTACCGATCCGTCCGTACCCATATATGCCGAGGGTCTTGCCGCGCACCGAGCGACCAACGCCCATCTGCCAGTTGCCGGACTGCAAACTCGCCATCTGTTGCGGAACCTGTCGCATGGCGGCCAAAATCAGGCCCCATGTTAGCTCGACGGTTGCGAACGAAGGGGTGTCTTTGTGTTGGTTAGAGCACAACATCACGCCCAATCGCGTGCAAGCGTCGACATCAATATGCGGATACACGCTGCGCTGACTGATCAGTCGCAGATTCGGCAAACGCTCCAGCAGATCGCGGCGGATCGCGGTACGTTCGCGAAACAATACCAGCGCCTCGGCGTCCGCCAGACGCTCGGCCAGGGCATCGGTGTCTTGAACATGGTCGTTCCAGATCGTTACGTCGTGGTCTGAAATCTTTTGAAATGACGGCAGGCCGCGCAATGTGTCGAACCAATCATCAAGTATATGAATTTTCATATGGCACCTCTTTAAGTTCTCCAAAAATCCGGGTCAAAGGCGACCAGTAAGGCCAGCACTTCCAAGCGTCCAGCTAACATCGCCAACGTCAAAAGCCATTTCGCCGCATCAGGAAGGGTCGAAAAATTTCCCGCAGGGCCGACGATCGGGCCCAAACCGGGACCCACGTTGGTGATTGCTGTCACGCTTGCGGAATAGGCCGTTACAATACCCAACCCCATAAACGTCAACGCCAAGGTGAACACGGTGATCGTTGCGATAAATACCGCCAAGAAAGCCAACACCGACGTCGGAACATCGTTCGGCAGCAAGCGCCCGTTATAGCGTAGCGGCACCACGCGGTTCGGACTGAACAGGCGCTTTACATGCGCGCGCGCAACCGCCCATAAAATTTGATGGCGATAAATTTTAATGGCGCCGGACGTTGAGCCCGAGCATCCGCCAATGAACATCAATACCAAGAACATTCCCACCGCACCGGACCCCCAGGCGGTATAGTCATCCGACGCAAAACCCGTCGTCGTCACGATCGAGACCACATTGAATGACGTCAGGGTCAGCGCATGACCGAAATCAATCTCGCGTTGGGTCATCAACCATATGGCCATGGCAACGCTGACGATCACCAACAATCCAATGAACCCTTTCACCTGTTGATCCGAAATCAACGCGCGCGCATCGCCGCGCATGGTTTTGATATAAAGTAAGAACGGTATTGCACCTGCGACCATGAAGATAATTGCGACCCAATGCAGGCGAAGGTCGGCAAAATACCCGAACGACGAATCATGGGTTGAATACCCACCGGTAGATAACGTCGTCATGGCATGGGTCAGCGCATCAAACGAGGTCATGCCGAACATCTGATAAAGTACGAAACAGATCACTGTGAGGCCTGCATAAATTGCGAACAGCGCCAGCACGGTGCGTACAGCGTTGAAGATTTTCTCTTCGGAAATATCTGAGCTTTCGATCTTAAATATCTGCATGCCGCCGACACGCAACAACGGCAAAATCAAGATCGCAATGGCCAGCACGCCCAACCCGCCGACCCACTGCAAGATCGCCCGCCACAGTAAGATGCCCGGCGGCAATTGATCCAAATTGACCAGGACCGTGGAGCCCGTGGTGGTGATCGCCGACATGGACTCGAAAACCGCGTCAGCGAATCCGATACCAACGTGAAGAAATGGAATCGCCGACAACACGCAAACCACGACCCACCCCATCATCGTCACCAAAAACGCTTGGCGGATATCGATCTGGATGGGCCCTTTGGTTTTGGTGGCGAGCACACCGACCAGTCCAAGAAAACCAGCGATGGCCCCTGCGGCGGCGAAGGCTTCCCACTCAGGATTGCCGTATAGGCGGTCTATCACCGCCGGCAAGCAGAGGATCATCGCTAACGCACAGGCAATCCAACCGAGAATATGTACAACGGGGCGGACGTTGAGCATGAACGGAGCCTAGGCTCTTGAGATGGACGATTCCGGCATAGTGGAGCGGTTAGCCGCCTAGAATGCAAGACTCAGCGCACGCAGGTCGCTTGATCGCACCAGATAATCTGCGCGTAATGACGCACAGACATTTTTCGGCATCAACCGAGATGAGTAGGAGAATATCCATGAGCATTGCGCGTATCGATTCCGGTGATATTTTGAGCCAAGTGGTCATTCACGACGGCATTGCCTACGTCTGCGGCCAAACCGCCGGTGATCGCAGTGCAGACATCAAAGGTCAAACCGCAGAAGTGTTGGCCAAAATCGATGACCGGCTAGCGCGCGCAGGGACCGATAAATCAAAGCTTCTGATGGTCAATATTTATCTGGCCGATATGTCGCAAAAGGCCGAGATGAATGACGTGTGGCGCGATTGGCTCGGCGATTTAGCGCGCCCATCCAGGGCTTGCGTCGGCACCCCGCTGGCGAGCGCCGACACGTTGGTCGAAATCGTCGTCACAGCTGCCGTATAGATCACCGTGGCAATCCCAGTCGACCCCACAACATCCCCGCCGAACAATGCGTTCAGAGGCATTGCGTTCATGTTGGGCGCGACGCTTTTGGCGGCGGTGATGAACTCTGTCGCACGCCATGTGATGGAGACAGTCGAGCCGGTCCAGCTGGTATTTTTTCGTAATCTTTTTGCGTTCTTTTTCATCATCCCAATGTTGTGGCGTGTCGGTCTGGGGCCGCTGAAAACGGAAAGGTTCGGCATGCACCTGGGCCGGGCCGGGTTGAATGTCGTCAACATGATGGTGTGGTTTACGGCGATCAGTCTGGCGCCACTGGCCGAAGTGACTGCGCTTGGATTCTCAGCACCTATTTTTGCAACCATTCTCAGCGTGGTTTTTTTTCGGGAAGTCGTCGGCCTACGGCGGTGGAGTGCGATCATCGTCGGCTTTATCGGCACCATGGTTATATTGCAGCCGGGCTTCGATACGGTGACCGTAGGACATGGGCTTACCCTGACGGCTGCCGTGATGTGGGCCGGCGTTTTGTTGATCATAAAATCGCTGAGCCGCACCGAGTCCAGCATTACGATCGTTGCTTATATGTCGATCCTGATGACTCCGATGTCGCTAATCCCGGCACTTTTTGTCTGGGTGTGGCCGACATGGACGGAGCTTGCCTGGCTCGCCTTGATCGGCGTCTGCGGCGGGGCCGCACAGTATCTGTTAGCGCAGGCGTTTCACGAGGCTGACATCAGTGTCGTCATGCCGTTTGATTTTGCGAAATTGGTCTGGATTGCACTGATCGCCTATATCGCGTTCGCTGAGGTGCCAACGTGGACAACATGGCTTGGGGGCGCGATCATTTTTGCCAGCGGCGTTTATATTGCACGGCGCGAGGCGATCAAAAACCGCGAACGTCGTGCCAAGATTATTCCGCCGGCGACAACCTGAGCACGCGCCCCGCATCCTGATCGATCAGCAGATATAGATATCCGTCCGGCCCAGCAACGACTGCACGGATTCGCTTGCCCAATCCTTCAAGCAGCCGCTCTTCTGCGACCACCCGTTCGCCATCGAGTTCCAACCGTACCAGCAACCGATACTTTAAGGCGCCGACAAACGCGTTGCCGCGCCATTTTGGGAATTTGTCACCGCCGTAAAACGCCATCCCGCTGGGCGCAATAGACGGATCCCAATAATAAATCGGCTGCTCCATGCCGTCTTGGTGCGTGCCCCCACTGAACGCCGCGCCAGAATAATGGGTGCCATACGAAATCACCGGCCATCCATAGTTTTTGCCGGCAGCAGGAATATTAACTTCGTCACCGCCCCGAGCCCCATGTTCGTTGATCCAGAGCTTGCCGCTATCCGGATGGCGCGCTGCCCCCTGCGGATTGCGATGCCCGACCGACCATGTTTCAGGCCGATAGTCGGCACGCCCGACAAACGGATTATCTTTTGGGATGCGACCGTCTTTGTGGATACGAATAATCTGACCGCGATTGATGGAAAAATCCTGGGTTCGGTCTCGTTCGCCGCGTTCACCGACGGTAATAAACAAAAATTCACCGTCATCAGAAAACACGAGGCGAGACCCAAAGTGTCTGCCGCCCTCGGACTTTGGCTGTTGTCGAAACAGGACTTGGAGATCGCGGAGCGAGTTGGCCGCGCGATCAAGGACGCCACGCGCCACCGCCGTACCGCCACCGCCTGGCCCCGGCTCGGCATACGAAAAATAAATCAGCTTGTTGGTCGCGTAGTCGGGGTCGATCGCGATATCCAACATGCCACCTTGGCCGACGGCAAAGACCACAGGGGTCCCAGCAAGGGGCGGCTGCACGGTGCCATCGGCTTCAACCAAACGAATGGTGCCCGGATCGCGCTCCGTCACCAACATCGCGCCATCCGGAAGGAAGGCGAGGCCCCATGGATGATCAAAACCCTTGGCGACGGTCGTGACCCGAACGTCGTAATGTTCGCTCGGATAGACGGCATCGTATTGGGCAAATGCCGGCGTGGCGGCAAGCAAAATAAAAGCGACGAGTAATATCGGTGTTGCACGCATCATGCGAAACTCCAAATTACCAATTAAATTCATGAGTTATATAGGTGGCGATGTTCCCGGCCCAAACAAGCAACCAAGATTATTGAGAAAGCGTAATCGTGCCGTCGGACGCAATCGGGAAGGACGGGTTCCAGGCGACCGCCCAAAGATGACCGTCCGGGTCCGCGAAATAGCCTGAATAACCGCCCCAAAACACATTCTCAGCGGCCTTGACGAGCGAACCGCCGGCCGCCACGGCCTCGGCAAGCACCGCATCAACTTCGGCTTTGTCGCGGCCATTGTACGCCAGCGCGATACCGGAAAAGCCAGAAGTAGAATCGGGCACGCCGGCATCGGCGGCAAGCGCGGCACGCCCGTAAAGCCCGAGGATCATGCCACCGGCCTGAAAAAACGTGACATCACTGTTGGATTGGCGGTCTGGCTGCCAGCCTAGGTTTTCATAGAATGCTCGGCTTTTCGCCATGTCGGCGACGCCGAGGGTAATCAAACTGATGCGGGGTTCCACTGCATCACCCGCACTTGGAATGACCGCACGATGTACAGGTATCACAGCCTTCTTGGCGGATCAGCGCAGGCTGCCCGCATTTCGGGCATTGGCGGAGTGAACGCGCCGGCGTTGTGCCGTCGCCGACCGCCGATGCGATGGGTTGCGTCTGACGATTACCGCCGCCGTCGACCTGACCCGGATTAGGAATAAACCCAGTGTCGATCATATGATTTTCAATGACGCTCCCGATTGCCGCCAACAGTGACGGCACATATTTGCCGCCGACCCAATAGCCGCCACGCGGATCAAACACCGCTTTCAATTCTTCGACCACGAACGAAACGTCACCGCCGCGCCGGAACACGGCCGAGATCATCCGCGTCAGCGCCACCGTCCAGGCATAATGCTCGGTATTCTTGGAGTTGATAAAAATCTCGAACGGGCGCCTGCGACCCTGGTCGTCGATGATGTCGTTGAGCGTGATGTACAGCGCGTGATCGCTTTCCGGCCAACGCACCTTATAGGTCTTGCCCGGCAATTCGCCCGGTCGATCAAGCGGCTGGAACATCCGCACGACGGAGCCGGAGTCCCCTTCGTCCTTCGGCAATACCACCTTAACCGGCGCTTCGAGCGGCAACTCGGGCTCGCTTTCGGTCTGCTTCTTCTTATCGTTCGCGCTCAAACTGAGGACCGAGCCGGTCACATCGTTCGGGCGATACGTGGTGCAGCCTTTGCAGCCAAGCTCATACGCCTGCATATAAATATCTTTGAAAACCTCGAACGAGGTGTCTTCGGGCACGTTGATGGTTTTTGAGATCGAGCTGTCGATGAACTGCTGTACGGTCGACTGCATCACCAAATGATCTTCGGGCGATAACGACTGCGCATCGACAAAGGCGTTGGTCAGCGGCGTATCGGCACCTTTAAGGCGCTTATAGAGGCGGAACGCATAGTCGGAGACTTCCTCTTCGCGGCGCGATCCGTCCGGCATCAGCACTTGGCGGCGATAGGTGAAGCTGAACACCGGCTCAAGCCCCGACGATACGTTGTCGGCGAACAACGAAATCGTGCCGGTCGGTGCGACCGAGGTCAGCAGTGCGTTACGGATACCGTGTTCGGCAATCGCATCTTTGACGTCCATATCCAAGCCGCCGATGGTTTCGCCGGCCAGATATTGCTCTTTATCGAACAGCGGGAACGCGCCCTTTTCACGGGCAAGTTCGGTCGAGGCCAAATAGGCGGAGCGCTGCATAGCACGCAACCACGTCTGCGTCAGCGCCACGGCATCTGCTGAGCCATAGCGTGCGCCACACATGATTAATGCATCCGCGAGGCCGGTGATACCGAGGCCGATGCGCCGTTTCGCCTTTGCTTCATGGGCTTGCTGCTCCAGCGGGAAGCCAGACACATCAACGACATTGTCCATCATCCGAACCGCGGTCCGGGTCAAATCGTCCAGCTGCGCCATATCGATCTGCGCATTGGCGTCGAACGGGTTTTGTACAAGCCGCGCCAGATTGATCGAGCCCAACAAACACGCACCATACGGCGGCAACGGTTGTTCGCCGCACGGGTTGGTGGCGTGGATGGTTTCGCAATAATGCAGGTTGTTGCGCTTGTTGATGCGGTCGATGAAGATCACGCCCGGCTCGGCATACGCATAGGTCGCGTGCATGATGCCGTTCCATAATTCACGCGCCTTGATGGTACGATAGACCGTGCCGTCGAAAACGAGGTTCCAAGGCGCATCGTCTTTGACCGCCTGCATAAACGGATCGGTGACCAGGACCGATAGATTGAACATACGCAGCCGGCCAGGTTCCCGTTTCGCGTCGATGAACGCCTCGATATCGGGATGGTCGCAACGCAGGGTCGCCATCATCGCACCCCGGCGTGAACCGGCGGACATGATGGTGCGACACATGCTGTCCCAGACATCCATAAACGACAACGGACCGGACGCGTCGGCACCAACACCTTTAACCGGGGCCCCTTTGGGCCGCAACGTTGAAAAATCGTATCCGATCCCGCCGCCTTGCTGCATGGTCAGCGCGGCTTCTTTCAAATGATCGAAGATACCCGCCATATCATCCGGCACGTCGCCCATGACGAAACAGTTAAACAACGTAACCCGGCGTTCCGCACCGGCACCCGACAAAATCCGGCCAGCCGGCAAAAACTTGAAATCGTCCATGGCGTCGAAAAAACGCTCTTCCCACGCCGACGGGTCATTTTCGACCGACGCCAAAGCCTTTGCGACACGCCGCCAAGAATCGCTGACCGCCTTATCGACAGGCTGGCCTTCGGCATTTTTCAGGCGGTATTTCATATCCCAAATCTGTTGGGAGATCGGCGCTATTTCGGTCATACGTATATTCTCGTTTATTCCGGGCGGTTACGGCAGGCATGCATATTTAAAATGGGCAAGCGCGTGCCCGCCCAGACGTATCTGGAAAGCGCGGCCACCAAGCACCTAACCCTCTCATAATATTGCATAACTCTGATTTTTTCAAGAAAATGTTCTTGAAATGTTTCCATGCTTTATACGCAAACTTATCCCCAACAGCGAACGCCAAACGCCCCGCTCAGCAATAGATAAGCGAGTTATCCCCGACTTTCACGGGGTGTGCGTTCAACACTACGCACAGGGGGCTGTGTTTGCTTTTAACCGGCGTTTAATAGCCGTGTTGACGCGGTTTCGATCCGCTCTTCGAGAAGTTCGATAAACGCTTTACGTTCAATACCCGGATAGATCGGATCTTGAACTTCGATGGTGATGGTCCCCGGATAGACCAAAAACTCGCGCCGCCCCCAGTGGGCACCAGAATTGAGCGCGACCGGCACCACCGGCACATTCTCGGGAAGCGTTTTATAGATTGCGGCAACACCTGGATGATAGCGGACCTTCGCGCCCGGTGCCGTACGCGTGCCTTCCGGAAAAATGATGACCTGGCGGCCTCTTTTCAGGCGATCAACACACTTGGTCACCATGCCTTTCAGCGCCTTCGCCCCAGCTTCCCGGTCCACCGAAATCTGATCGGTTTTATCCGCATACCACCCCCAAAATGGGATTTTCAAGAGCTCTTGCTTGAGCACATACTGCGGGTCGTCGACCAACAAAAACATATAAAATGTTTCCCAGATCGACTGGTGTTTGCAGGCGATCAACGCAGGGCCTGCTGGAATTTTTTCACGCCCGACGACCTTCACCCGCATGCCGCCGAAGATATACATGCCGATGACCGCAAGCCGGCACCAAATCCGGATCGCCTGTCGCAAAACAATTCTCGGGAACGGCAGAAAAATCCAGAATCCGAGCAACAGCACAGATATCCACGTGAAAAAGAAGATATGGAATATCAGCGAAAGCAGCCACCTCATGCCGGCTCTCCATTTGCGGTGTAGGCCGCAATCAACATGCCGAGTTTCAGACGCAGCCATGCCAGCACGAACTTGTTGAACTCGCTCGCCAACAGCGCCGTGGTGCCCGGCCACGCCCACCAATTCTCTCGCTTCACGTGGTCAGGAAAAATCGGATTCGGCTCGATATGGATATCGGGCATAGCGTTTTGAAACTCCAACATACTGCGGGGCATATGATAGGCCGCCGTCACAAGACGCAACGAGTGATATCCCTGCGCATGCATCCAAGCCGCCGTCTCGGCAGCGTTTTCAATGGTGTCCACTGCATTCCCGATCGAGATTCGATTTTCAACCTCGCCCGGTCGCTGTTTGTTGATGGCCAATAGTTGGTCAACTTCGATGCCGCGGTATACGCCCGAGACAAACAAATACGCGGCATCGCCCTCCAACAACAAATCTAGGCCGGCCCGCAGCCGACCGCTCCCACCTGTAAGCACGACAATGACGTCGGTACGCTTCTCCGGATCGGCAACGGTCAACGGCACGGTGCCTGCGAACACAAACAAACCGGCACACCACGTGGCGAAAAGCATCAGTGAAAGGGCAAAAAGCGCCTTTACCCATCCAAACCTATTGCCACGGGTACGAGACCGTATCACCGCTCAGAGCATCCGCGCCAGCGAACGCAACACCGTTGCCCGCGCCGTCGCCATCGCCAAAAATGCGACAGCAAGGGGGATCGCAATAAACATCAGCCATTCCACGGGCCCGAAAGCGAGGTTGGGCAGCGCGGCCCCTTCCAGCCCTTCGGCTAAAAATCCGACTGCGGCCAGAGCCGGCAACCCCAATCCCATCCCGATTAAACCGCCTTTAAGGCCCAACAACATCGCACGCCCAGCAAATTGCCCGGCAATGTAGCTGTCCTGAGCGCCGATCAAATGCAGCACCTCAATCGCTTCACGATGCACGGCAAGACCGGTGCGTGTAGTGAAAATAACCGTGCCGGTCGTCGCCAAACAGATGAACAGCAACACCGCCATCGCGATCAACTCTACGGTGCGAATTAATTCTACTAAGCGCTTCAGCCAAACACGATGATCATCGACGGTGGCTTCCGGCACTCGCAACTGCAAGGCTGTGATGAACGCCGTCATATCAAACTGCGCATCTTCATCCAGTCCGACATCAATCAATTTCGGCAACGGAAGGTCTGCGGCAACCGCGCCGTCACCGAGCCAAGGCGCGAGTAAGCTCATCATGCGTTCTTCGGCGATCACCTCGTAACGTTCAATCGCCGATGTGGCAGAGATCACGTTCAAGACTTCTTGTAGATTGCGTTGATCGGTCTCGGGATTTTCAGTCGCTGAAATCTGAACGGTGAGCGTTCCGCCCACGCCTTGATCCCAACGCGCTGCGGTTGCGCCGAGCACCAATATCCCGCCGAGTGCCAGGACCGCTAAAAACACCATGAACGCAATCAGCCAGGGCAGAAAACGGCTGTGTGCATCCGAATCCAGCGGCAGATCGGAACGCTTAATACCAAGCATATTACGTTCCTATAAAAAGTTCTCGATACCGGGCGGATCGGGCGCATCGGCATCATCTGTATCATCGTCGGCCTTACGCCGACGGGCACGTACTTGCGCTGCAACCGATTCGCGCGATTCGCGCCATTCCCGACCGGCAGACCTATTTCCACTGCCGGGCTTGGTGGTCAAACGCCCACTGTCCAAACGTAACACGGGATAGCCAAGTCGATCTACCAACGCCATATTGTGGGTGGCAACAACGATCGTTGTGCCGAGCCGGTTCAGTTCTTCAAACAAATGCATCAAACGTAACGCCATCCGGTCATCGA
>JAFMCK010000179.1 GCA_017857825.1 Rhodospirillales bacterium | reverse complement strand
ACTTACCTTCGGCGTTTGCACCACCCGCTACCATTTCCCAGCAACTACTCCGCAAAAAACAAATTAACGATCGGGTCCCCCCGGGTCGTCTTCGCACGTATGTCTCGTATCGTTTACGTCAACCTTACCCAACGCAATTGAGTTGCGGTGTATCAAGAAGGCGCAGCAATTTCCAGCGCTTTTCTCGCATGCAGCACAGCATCAACACTATCTGTTGCAAATTCATCGGCGCCGATATGCTCAATAAGAGCCCTATCCTCAATGAAAGCGTTACCACCGACGAAGATTTTCAAGTGCCGATTCTTGGACGCCTGGCGGACCCGCGCGATCTCTTCACGTAATGGCTCAGAGAGTCCTTCACAACTCAAAGAGAACCCGGCAATCGAAAACGATTCAGAGCTAACCAAATCACAAATTTCATTTTCAGACGACGGTGGACCACACCAAACTGACCATCCGTCACGGCGGAAAAACTCACCAACCATAAACAAACCACAGGTGTGCTGCTCTGAACCATGCACCGAAAGCAAAGCCTTGGAGCCGTTCAGATCAACGTCGCTCTCGGCCTTAAAGTCTGGGCTTAACGCACGGAGCAAAGCCTGAATACGCGCGAGGCCGATGGTCACGTCAACGAAGTGACATTTATCTTCGATCCACAGCTCGCCGAGACGGCGTGCAGAGGGTGCCAATAATTGCAGGTAAATATTTTCGATGGGCGCACCTTCGTCACGGAGCCCAAAAATAAACTCGAAGGCTGCGGCATCATCACGATCAACTAGGATAGAAACAAATTCGTCGATGGCATTGGGCGAAATCTGCCAACCGCGCCCGTCCTTCGGGGCAAGCAGTGCAGTGTCATCCGAATGTGCCATCATCAATCGAGGGATGATTTCACCCTCAATCGTATTTTTCAGCGTGCGACTGATTTCCGTGTCTGGCGCTTCGCACTGCCTCGCCATTTCTCGCCAACTTGCACCATCGGTGCCAATCTCCAAAACGTGTTCACGTCCTGCTCCCAAACGGCGAATACCACTCATTATCTGTTTCTCCCCCGAATACAGCAAAGGCGCGGGCAAGCGCCGCGCCTCTTTGATGCTTTAATCGAAATTGTGGAACCGTGAGTACATTCTTTTTATGCCCCCGCCCGCCATCCGGGCTGCCCAAGTGCCATTTGCACAAGGACGTCATATTAAACATGTCCAACCCCAATGCTGTCAACAAAAATTGACGTAAACTTATATTGACAGTTTCAACGGTCCTAATTAAAGTTTCATTTATAGAAGGGCCGGTGAGAAGAAAGGTCTGGGGAGGCAAAGATGTATCCACGTAATTTCCAAGTTGCCGCAAGCCAATGCCTGCGAAGCTCCGATAGTTTGCTCTTCGGCAACTTTTACGGTGCGAATAAATCATGCATCCAGTCAGTGAATGTTGTCAAATGAGACTGACACTCGGAAACAAAGAATCTCAAAACGGTCTTTTCGAAAAGATCATCGAACGGGCTGACTTCTGCCCCTGGCCGGCGACATCCGGACGCATCACACGACATCACCAATCCCCCCAGTCACGCCCGCTTTACACCCCCGAAGAGCGTGTGCGGCGCGACACAACGAAATGGACACTGGTCCAGGGCATCCTAGCCCCGCTGCAGTTTGTGATATTCGCGGTCAGCCTGTATTTGGTTTTGCAATATCTACAAACCGGCGAAGGATTGGCATGGGCGCATGCATCCATCGTGCTAAAAACAATGGCGCTCTACACCATCATGATCACCGGCGCGATTTGGGAAAAGGTCGTCTTCGGCCGCTATCTCTTTGCGCCGTCGTTTTTCTGGGAAGATGTTTTCTCAATGTTGGTGCTGGCGCTGCACACGGCCTACCTGTTGGCATTGGCCAGCGGCCTGCTGAGCGCCGACGGCCTGATGTACTTGGCGCTCGCCGCCTACGTCACCTACGTCATCAACGCCGGTCAATTCATCATTAAATTGCGTGCTGCACGCCTGCAAAGCGCAAAAGATGCGCCTGCCAGCGAGCTAAGCGGCGCCGTCATGGGGGCTGCTGAATGAACGCCATCGACCACCCTGAACGCGATACCATCCCTGCTGCCGGTGGCTGCAGCGATGTGCCGGTGTTGAAAGAATCCGGCCAGCGCGAAGTCTTCTGTGGCCTGACCGGCATCATTTGGATGCATCGGAAAATTCAAGATGCGTTCTTTTTGGTGGTTGGCTCGCGCACCTGCGCACACCTGATCCAATCTGCGGCCGGTGTGATGATTTTTGCCGAACCCCGATTCGCCACCGCGATCATTGATGAGCGGGACCTTGCCGGTCTCGCCGACATGAACGACGAGTTGGACAAAGTCGTGACCCGCTTGTTGGAGCGACGGCCAGACATCAAGCTTTTGTTTTTGGTCGGCTCGTGCCCATCAGAAGTGATCAAGCTGGATTTGCCGCGCGCCGCGAACAGGTTGTCCAAGACCTATTCACCGGACGTGCGAATCCTCAGCTATTCCGGCAGCGGCATCGAAACCACGTTCACTCAAGGTGAAGACGCCTGTTTGGCCTCGTTGGTGCCGGAATTACCGGCTACCTCGGATACCGCGCGCCAAGAACTCATGGTCGTCGGTGCCCTTGCCGATGTGGTCGAGGACCAGTTCCAGCGGATATTTGCAGGCATGGGCCTGGGCCCTGTACACTTCTTGCCGCCGCGCCGGTCAGACGCGTTGCCGCCGGTCGGGCCAAATACCAAGTTTCTGTTGGCGCAGCCGTTCTTGGCCGACACCGCGCGCGAGCTTGAAGAGCGCGGTGCCAAACATATTCCGGCGTTGTTCCCCTTAGGCGCCAAAGGCACAGAAGCGTGGCTCCGTGCCGCCGCCGACGTTTTCGGCATTAGCGACGACGCTTTTGAGACCGCTGTCGCACCGGCCCGCGAGCGCGCTGAGATCTCGCTTGAGCGATACCGCGCACAGTTGAACGGCAAACGAATTTTCCTGTTCCCCGATTCGCAGTTGGAAATTCCTCTGGCCCGCTTCTTGGCCAATGAATTGGGGATGCACCCCATCGAAGCCGGTACGCCTTACCTGCACCGTGCGCATTTGGAGCACGAATTAGCTGCCCTGCCATCGACCACGCAGGTCAGCGAAGGTCAGCACGTCGAGAATCAACTGGACCGTTGCCGGGATGCAAATCCCGACATCGTCGTCTGCGGCCTCGGCCTCGCCAACCCGCTTGAGGCCGAAGGTATGACCACCAAGTGGTCGATCGAACTTATTTTTACGCCGATCCAAGGCTTCGATCAGGCCGGCGACCTCGCCGAGCTGTTCGCCCGCCCCCTGGTTCGCCGCAGCCGGTTGGAGGTCTAAGCCATGAAATTGACGCTTTGGACCTATGAAGGCCCGCCGCACGTGGGCGCGATGCGCGTCGCAACCGGCATGGAAAAGCTGCACTACGTTCTGCACGCGCCGCAGGGCGACACCTACGCCGACCTGCTGTTCACGATGATCGAGCGCTTGAACAAGCGCCCGCCGGTCACATACACCACCTTTCAAGCCCGCGACCTGGGTGGCGACACGGCAGAGCTGTTTAAAACAGCGGCCCGCGAGGCATATGAGCGCTTTAAACCACAAGCATTGCTGGTCGGGGCCTCTTGCACCGCCGAGTTGATCCAAGACGATCCAGGCGGTCTCGCGAAAGCGTTGAACTTGCCGATCCCTTGCGTGCCCATCGAATTACCGGCCTATCAGCGCAAAGAAAATTGGGGCGCTTCCGAGACTTTTTATCAATTGGTCCGCGCATTCGCCGGGGCCAACGCTCCCGAAGCTGGCTACGAGCGCCCTGCCCGCCCGGCGGATCGGCGCCCGGTCTGTAACATCCTCGGCCCAACGGCCCTTGGTTTTCGTCACCGCGACGATGTCACCGAGATCACCCGCCTGCTGAACCGCTTAGGCATTGATGTCGCCGTCACCGCACCGCGCGGTGCAACGCCCGCCGACCTCGCAACACTGGGTGAGGCCGACTTCAACGTTGTGCTGTACCCGGAAATCGCCGATCTGACCGCACGCTGGTTGGAGCGCACGTTCAAACAACCAACGATCAAGACCGTTCCGCTCGGTGTCGCCGCGACCCGTGCCTTCGTTCAAGAAGTCGCTGACGTCGCCGGCATCGATCCAAGCGCCGTGCTCGCGGACGAAGAATCCCGGCTGCCGTGGTATTCAAAGTCGGTCGACAGCACCTACTTCACCGGCAAGCGCGTGTTCGTGTTTGGCGATGCAACGCACGTCGTTGCTGCGACTCGGATCGCCGAAAAAGAATTCGGCTTCGAAGTCGTCGGCATCGGCACTTATTCCCGTGAATTCGCCCGCGATGTGCGCGCCTGTGCCGCAGAGTTCGGCCTCGAAGCCCTGATCACCGACGACTACTTGGAAGTCGAAGAAAAGATTTCCGAGCTTCAGCCAGAATTGGTGCTGGGTACACAGATGGAACGCCACATCGCCAAGCGTATAGGCGTTGCCTGCGCCGTGATCTCGGCCCCGGTCCACGTTCAAGATTTCCCCGCCCGCTATTCGCCGCAGATGGGATACGAGGGTGCGAACGTTTTGTTCGACACCTGGGTGCACCCGCTGGTGATGGGCCTGGAAGAGCACCTCCTCGGCATGTTCCGCGAAGACTTTGAATTTAACGATGACGCCAACCCGTCTCACCTAGGCGCGGGCACGAGAGGTTCTCACATCTCTCAGACCCCCTCTCCGCCCGCGCCACCTTTTTCGGCTGACGACGCCGAACAGGCAGACACCGAAGCTGAGACCAAGGTGGCAGAGCCCGCGATGGAAGGCGAACCCGTTTGGGAAGCAGACGCCGAACGCGAGCTGAAAAAAATTCCGTTCTTCGTGCGCGGTAAAGCACGTCGGAATACCGAACGCTTCGCGCTAGAGCGCGGCGCAATGCAAATCACCGTGGACACTTTGTATGATGCAAAAGCCCATTTCGGCCGCTGACAAAACACCCATCCGATTTTGCATCGTGACCCTTGATGGTCACGTGGCAAATGTGGTTGAGCGTGCTGCTGTTGCGCTGAAAAAAGATTTGCCGGGTTTGAAGCTAACGATCCATCCAGCATCGGAATGGGACGCAGACCCCGAATCGTTAGCAAAATGCATTGAGGATATCGAGACCGCCGACATCGTATTTACCAGCATGATGTTCGTTGAAGACCACATCAATGCCGTGTTGCCGGCGCTCCAACGCCGCCGCGATAATTGTGACGCCATGGTATGCTGTATGTCGGCGTCGGAAATCGTCAAGTTGACCCACATGGGCAGCTTCGACATGGCCAAGCCGGCGAGCAAAGCCATCCAACTGATGAAGCGCTTGGCCGGACCGAAATCAAGCGACAAAAGCGCACCGGCAACTGCGGGCAATCGTCAGATGGCGATGCTGCGCCGTCTGCCCCGCATCTTAAAATACATCCCGGGCAAGGCGCAGGATATGCGCGCATACTTCCTGACGCTGCAATACTGGCTGGCATGCTCCGACGAGAATATGGTCAGCTTGGTCAAGTTCTTGGTCGACCGTTACGCCGCCGGCGAACGTGCACATCTGAACGGCAATGTCGGTGCCGATGCGCCGACCGATTATCCAGACGTCGGCCTGTTCCACCCGGACGCTGAGCCGCGTGTCTTTGATGACGCCGCACTGCTACCGGCGCAGCCGAAAAAGGCGACTGGCACCGTCGGCTTGTTGCTAATGCGCTCCTATGTTTTAGCGAACGACGCCGACCATTACATCGGTGTGATCCGCGCCTTTGAAGCCCGCGGCCTCAAAGTGATTCCCGCTTTCGCATCCGGCCTGGACGCGCGCCAGGCCATCGACAAATTCTTCCGCAAAGACGGCAAGACCATCATCGACACCCTGGTCAGCTTGACCGGATTCTCGCTGGTCGGCGGTCCCGCGTACAACAACGCAGACGCGGCAGCAGAAACCCTCACCGACCTTGATGTGCCTTACATCGCCGCTCACCCGCTGGAATTCCAAAGCCTGGAAGACTGGCAGGGGTCGGCGCGCGGCCTGATGCCGATTGAAAGCACGATCATGGTGGCGATCCCGGAAATCGAAGGCGCCACCGGCCCGATGATCTTCGGCGGCCGCTCGCATTCCACAAGCGGCCATTGCGAAGGCTGTGATCGTCATTGTGAACTGCAACAAGACAGCACCGTGCGCGGCATGATCGCCTGCCAAGAACGCACAGAGGTGCTCGCAGACCGCACGTCCCGGCTGGTTGAACTCCGCCGCAAAGAAATCGCCGAGCGTAAAATTGGCGTTGTCATTTTCGGCTTCCCACCAGGTGCCGGAAGTGTCGGCACCGCCGCACATTTGTCGGTTTATACGTCTTTGTTCAATACGCTGAACGCCATGAAGGCCGAGGGCTATACCCTTGATGTGCCGGAAAGCCCAAAGGCGCTTGAGCTGGCGATCACCAAAGGCAACGCCGAAAGTCTTGGCGCCTATGCCAACGTGCACGCCAAAGTCTCCGCCGACGATTTTGTCCGCAACGAACCGTATCTGGCTGAGATTGAGGCCGAATGGGG